>JAGGTT010000268.1 GCA_021163565.1 Candidatus Tharpella sp. | reverse complement strand
GAAAGGGACTGCAGGTTTGGCGCGATCCTGCGTTAAAGGGTTCAGGCGGCGGCCTTCACCGCCGGCCAGGACAACCGCAAGCAGGTCATTCAACATGGCATTATCTCCCTATTCAGATTGTCGTCAGGCATGTAAAAATAGACACTGGAATTTAGTAACAAAGCAGAGATGAAAATGCAAGGTAGAAATGCGGTGGTTTAATTTCTTAAGCCCGCGAGCAAACGTTTCGGTTGCAGGATAAGGTTCAAGGCGGCCAGAGGATTGTTGACCACCAGATCAGCCGCGTTGAGTGCGAGGGAGTGCGCCCCTTCATGGCCGATAATGCAGATTCCGACTACCGCTTCTTTAAGCATGAGATGATCATTGTAACCGTTGCCGATGGCAGCGTGGGTGGCCGGACCCAGTTTTTTCAGGAAGTTCAGTTTGGCGGCTGCGGCCGGAACTCCGGTCTCCATTGTGACAAGTTCAAGCGGCAGCGGCGCAAAAGTTTCAGCCGCTGTACCGAACGTGTCTGCGGTCATAATGTAAATTTTTACAAGTTCTGCCAGCTTTTCAAGTCCGGCGGCAACTTCCGGAGCTAGTCTGCCGTCGGTGGTCAGGGTACCGTTCATATCACAGAGAACACCCTCTAATAGCAGGGTATTTTTCCCGGGGATTTCTAGGTTCAGGCTCACACCTGGACTCCCATCGGGGTACAGATTCTGGCCATGATGTAGTTGTGGGCCGCGTTGCGCAGGGCCTCCGGGCCCATCAGTGAGCAGTGAATCTTCTCTTCGGGCAATCCTTCGAGATATTTTGCTACCTGATCTCCGGAGATCATCATACCGTCATCCAGAGATTTGCCGGTGATCATTTCAGTGAAGGCACTGGTGGTCGCAATCGCGTAAGGACAACCGGCAACCATAGCCGTAGCTTTAAGAATGACATCGTTTTCAATTTTAAGATAAAGCTCAATATAGTCACCGCAGCCGGGGTCGCCGCCCCGGCCGAGGACGGTGGCATCGGGCATAATTTCAAGGTTGTTCTGTTTCTGAAAATACTCTTTTATTATATCGTTCAATGGTTGGGATCTCCATCTGTCTGTAGGTTATCATGTGATCATTCAAGGGTACCTCGAAAAATTGCCTTTTTCCTCAATTGCTGCGTTGGGCTCAAATTTTAATCCTCAAAATACTCAATGTATTCCTCCGGTTAAAATCTTCGTCCGCCTTGCACTAGAACAAAAAGTCTAATTTTTCAAGACACTCTCAATAGTTTGGAAATAACGTTTCCCGCTATGCTCCAAAGCCTTAATTTTACCTTTTTCGAGCATCAGGTCAAGAATTTTTATAACTTCAACTGTTTTCAGACCGAGGGCTTGTTCGAGATCGCTTTTGGTACAGGGCCGGCGTTTCAGGGTGGCGAGAATGGTCTCTTCGGCTTTTCTGATGGTGCTGCCGTAGTCTGAATCTCTGGCAAAAGGGGCAATGATCTCCGCTTGTGGTCCGAATCTGGGCAAAACCTCTTTCAAGAAAGCTTGTTCAACTGCCACCGCTTCCACCATGGCTCCCGGCCGGACGACGGTGTTGAGTTGGATCTTATCAGGTTTTATGGCGGCTACTGCTTTAGCCAGCCGATTGATCTCCTTAGGGGTGTCATTAAGTCCCCGGCAGAAAAGAATTTCAAGCCAGATTTGGCCTTGGTATTCGCGGCGTAGAGCAATCAGACCGGTGATTATTTCTTTAATGTCAAGCCCTGGGGCCGGGCGGTTCAAGGTTTTAAAGAGCTCTTCGGAAACGACATCCAGTGATGGCAGGATTACATCAACCGCCAGAGCTTCCCGGCGGACTTCGGGGTCACTGAAGAGGGTACCGTTGGTGAGCAGGGCAATCGGAGTTTTGCTTAGTTTGCGCAAAAGTTTGACGACGCGGGGTAAAGCCTTGTTCAACGTCGGCTCGCCGGATCCCGAGAGGGTAATGTAGTCGAGTTTTCGATCCTCTAAACTAAAAAAGGTTTCAATCTCGCTTTTTAGTTGCAGATAGGAAACGTATTCAGCTCGTTCGGTTACCGGGGTTGCGGTTTTGCCGAGTTCGCAGTAGATACAATCCAACGTGCAGGTTTTGAAAGGTACCAGGTCAATGCCAAGCGAGAGACCGAGCCGGCGTGAGGGCACCGGTCCGAAGATATGGGTAGAGGCAGGGTCGTTCATGGAAAAAGAAGTATATTCAATTTTAATATATTTGTAAAAAGGTCACGGAACGGCTAAGAAATCAGTAGTCTGACAGTGACTCTTCGACTTCGTGTTTGAGTCGATGATTATTAATGATGAAACGGATCGGCAGATCCGCTGCCGCCTTCTGTGCGGCCCGCTTCATATCATCCCCAAGCTTGAAAATCAAGGGGCAGACATTTGATGAGGGAGTCAGCGTGATAATAATACCCTTTTCATCGATTTCCAATTTATCAAGCAGAGGCAGATCGGTGACCTGCATCCCGGTTGACGGGTCGCGGACAACTCCTAAATCCACCAATATTTTTTCTTTCAGTTTTTCCGGTTCATTTATCATGACTGTTTCCCTCGAAATGCGGGGACTGGATCTACGTAAGATACCAACGTCCAGAGTGTAACGTAAAGTTAAATTCTACACACAGCCAATTATTACCGGCATCCTGTCCCCACGCGAAGCAGGGCGAAGCAAAGTAACTTGGCTTTATCGATTTTCTTAACTTGTTCTAGAGATCTAACTCTTTTTTCACTTTAGTCCACATCTCGCGAACTACCTGACTGACGAGGCCACACTCGTACTCAACCACGCTCAAGCGGGCGACTTGAGCTTTATTAACAATCGGATCGAGGGGGATTTCACCTACCAGCGGCAGGTTATGTTCAGCGCAGTAATTACGAATCATCTGGGTATTATGCAGATTAAGATCGAAGCGGTTGACACAAACCAGAGCCGGGATATCAAAATGGCGGCAGAGGCCGTGAACGCGTTCCATGTCATGCATTCCTGAGAGGGTTGGTTCGGTGACAATCAAGACCAGATCGACGCCGGTAATTGCGGCTGTGACCGGGCAGCCGATTCCCGGAGGCCCATCGTTGATGAGTAGATCAAATCCCTCTTTCTTGGCGATGAGTTTGCCCTGTTGACGCACCAACGTGACCAGTTTACCGGAGTTATCCTCACCGATACCGAGTCGGGCATGAACCATCTGACCAGCCCGGGTCTCAGAGATAAACCAGCGGCCGTTGATGGTATCAACCATGGTGATCGCCTCTTCAGGGCAAGCCAGGGCGCAGAGCCCGCAACAGTCACAAGCGAATTCATTAATCGAATAACCTGACTCTTCTGAAAAATCGATAGCGTCAAAACGGCATAAACGCTGACATTCGCCGCAGCGGGTACATTTTTCACTGTCTAATTGTGGTCCTCGGCCGCCGATGAAATCCGCACTGGAAATCTCTTTTGGGGTTAGAATCAGGTGGAGGTCGGCGGCATCGACATCACAATCCGCCAGGATCGCGTTTTTTGCTAAAACTGCAAAGGCGGCGGTCACCGTGGTTTTGCCGGTGCCGCCCTTGCCGCTGATAATCGTCAACTCCTTCATTTTCCCACCTCCGCGACAATCTTTTGATACAATTTCTGAAAACCTTCCCTTAGGCTCTGACTGTGAATAACGGCAGCTTCACCTTTGGAGTAAGCGAAGGCAAGATCGCGGTCAAAGGGAATCTCCATAAGAATCGGGATTGCTTCGCGGCGGCAGTACTCCTGAACCTGGCTATCGCCGCTGTCAGACCGGTTGATAAGAATGCCGTAGGGAATTTCAAGTTGGCGGGCAACGCCGACCGCCAACTCCAGATCGTTGAGACCAAAAGGAGTCGGTTCCGTGACGAACAGGCAATAATCACAACCCATCAGTGTTTGAACCATGGGACAGGAGGTTCCGGGAGGAGCATCTAAAATTGCGAAACAGTCGTCATTAACCAGCTTTTTGACTTTCTTGATGATTGGTGGTGAGAGCGGATTGCCGACGTTCGAGACTCCATGACCAAAAAAAAGCTCATCCTCCAGCACGGCTTTAGCCTTGCCGATCTCCAGGTAACCAATAACTTTGGTTGTTTCACTGATCGCCTTTTCCGGACAGATGAACGTACAGGCCCCGCAACCATGACAAAGTTCGGAAAAAACCATTACTTTTTCGCCGATGACGGCCAGCGCATTGAATTCGCAGGCCGCAGCACATTCACCGCAGTAGGTGCAAAGCTCGTCGTCGATTTTTGGGATCGGCATGGTGACGTCACGTTTGTCACTGATCGTTGGTTTTAGAAAGAGATGGCCGTTTGGTTCTTCAACATCACAGTCAAGGTATTGGGAGGCGGGTGCCACCAGCGCCAGATTAGTGGCGATAGTAGTTTTCCCGGTTCCCCCTTTACCGCTGGCAATTGCGATAATCATTGTTTAATGTCCTTAAGTATCAGATTGTTTGGATTCTTACTAAATTTAGGCCCGGCCGCGACCTCGGCCGCCGCCTCCGCGACCCCGGCCTAAACCTTGACCTAAGCCTTTACCGCCGCCGCCCCGGGGCTGGCCGCCCTGACCGCGACCGTAAACAACCTGGTCGTCGGCTGGGTTAGTTGCCGGTTTGAGATTGTTGGGATCGACTTTTCTTAATTGATCATTTAGATTTTCATCACTGTTTGTCGGGCGACAGTTGCCTAGGCCACGACCACTCATCGAACCTTCATTTTGCGGCCCTTTTCCATTTAATCCAGGCATAATTTCCTCCTAAAATTGTAACTATTCAGGTGCCTACCATAAAGCCACAACAAATAGCGGCGAACATTGCTTCGCCCACTCGTACCGTTTAAATTCCTGCGTCAGGTTGTTCGCCTACCGGCGAACAACCTGGCAGTCATTTATTCGAGGGGGACACGGCTCAGCTCGGCTCGGGCTAAAGCCCTGCCTGGAGGCATGTCCCCGCATCAAGACAGTTTGAGGGTGACACCTTAATTGTTACCTAAAATTTTTGTATGGCATACTCTTTAAGCTCATTCGCCTGCCATTTGGCGATTACCTCGGCCACCGGCAACTCGGATGGCCCGAGCAGCATTTTGATATTAGCCGCTCCCAGAACCTGGGAGGCTTTAGGGCCGTATTGGCCGCTGACGACGACTTCGATGCCACGATCGAGAAGGGCTTGGGCGGCGCCGGTTCCAGCTCCTGATGCGGCCTTGATGCCGGCATTCTCAAACCACTCGTACTCTTTTGTTTCACTGTCGTAGACGGCAAAATAGGGACAGCGACCAAAACGCATCTCTAAAGTTGCGGCTTCTCCGGCCGCAGTTACACTGATGGCAATTTTCATGAGCATCCTCCTTTGTGATCGTGGTCATGGCTACAGCCGGCGGCCCCGGAGATTTCACCGTTAAGATAGGCTTTTAAGACGTTACCGACATTGCCACCGACGCCGGTGACCACTTCGATACCGAAATTATTAAACATATCAATTGCTTTTGGCCCCATACCGCCGGCAATAATAACATTAACCTCAAGTGAATTAATAAAACGCGGCACTTCACCCGGTTTATGTTGGTTGAAAAGGGGATTTTCGACAACCTTAGTTGAAGCTATGTTGCCATCTTCTTCAACCAAGGCTACAAGGTATGACGGACAGCGGCCAAAATGCATACTCATTTCACCCTTGAGGCCGAGCATATCATCGGCCGCTAATGCAATCTTTTTCATTGTTTGTTCCTCCTGATATTATTGTGTTTGACTAACTTTAGCCTGCGAAAAAAGCCCCGCCTGAAAAATCTGCTTTCCTGTCAGATAGATAAGCGGCGCTTTTT
>JAGGTT010000155.1 GCA_021163565.1 Candidatus Tharpella sp. | reverse complement strand
CACATAGATTCATTAATCGTAACCTTGATTTTAAGGCTCTTCACCCAGCAACAACCGTAACACCGCATTCGCCTGATGATATGCGGCAACCCCGACCCGGGGTGCCATTAAACCCTGGCCCGGCCGGGCCGCGGTTACGCCGTCGCCGCAGAGATAGAGATTTTTTGCCACTTTTCGAGTCGAAATCATATTTGCCGGAGCAAAACCGGCCATCCCCGAGGCGGCGACTAGAGGTATTTGCGGAAACTCACGTAAAAAATGGCTGATCAGAAGGGTTTTCTGGTCGGCATCGTCAAAGGCTTCAACCAGAATATTGACTCCGGAAAAATACTTGTTCAGGTTGGCCGGAGTTATCTTTTCATAGATTGCGGTAAAGTTAACCTGAGGACTGATCCGCTTGACCGTCTCCTGCAGGGCCAGAACTTTGGGCATGCCAATCTGATCGATAAAGTAGTGCTGGCGATTGAGATTGGAGGGTTCCACGAGATCAAAATCAGCAACAATAAGCTCACCGATACCGATCCTTGCCAGTGCGACTACGACATTCGAACCCAAGCCTCCGGCACCGGCAATACCGATACAACTGTTTTTAATTTTCTCATGCACAGCCGACGTGTGCCGGGCGTTAAGTAGATTCTCTAATTCGTTCTCGGTCGGAACTTCACCCCGGACGATCAAGACGACCCGGTCACCATCTTTAAGCGATTGATCTTGGGATGCGGGATGGCCGTTGACAAGCAGGAGATCGGCCGCCGGTTTCAGCTTACCTCTAAGTTCAAAAAGCCGGGTTCCATTCTCAATTTCAGAGCTTGATTCATTGATAAATATTTGCATAAAACTTACGCACTTGACCCGTAGCCGCCGCCACCGGGAGTCTTGATTAAGAGACAATCACCAGGGCCGGCTTTAATCTCATTTTTACCGCCAAGATTGACTTTGCGGCCATCAGCCCGAATGAAGATATTTTCGCCACGGGCACCATCACCGCCACCATTAAGACCATAAGGGGCAAACACCCGACGTTCTGAAAGAATCGCGGCATTCAGTGGGGCAAGAAATTCAATCTCACGAATAAGCCCGTCACCACCTGAGTTGCGACCGCTGCCACCGGAATTTCGGCGCAGGGAGAAACGCCGCAGAAGTACCGGATAGCGGCGTTCGAGAATTTCCGGGTCGGTAATCCGGGTATTGGTCATATGGGTATGAACCCCGGATTGTCCGGCCCAGTCCGGCCCGGCTCCGGCACCGCCGCCGATAGTTTCATAGTAACCGAAATTCTGATCTCCAAAGGTCAGATTATTCATACAGCCCTGGGAAGCTGCGGCCACGCCGAAGGCTTTTAAGATAACATCAACAACCCTCTGTGAGGTCAGAACATTACCACCAACAACGGCCGCCTCAGGATCGGGATCGAGCAGCGAACCGGGCTCAACCTTAATCTCAATCGGCACCAGAACCCCATGATTTAACGGCAGCTCCTCTTTGATGAGACAGCGCAGACTATAAAGAATCGCCGATTTGGTAACCGCCAGCGGGGCATTGGTATTCCCCCAGACCTGAAGTCCGGTACCGGCAAAATCAAATACCGCACTCCCGGTTGCACAATCGATACTTAATTGCAGGGCAATCCGGGTTCCGTCATCCATGAAATCTTCGGCCTGGATTACAGCTTTCAGCGATTCAACTTGAGCTTCTCGGTTTACACTTTGCGCCAGCTCTTTCAATACCCGCCGCACCGCACCCTCGGCACTATCCTGAACAAATCCCATATAAGCCTGAACCACGGCTAAAGAGTAGTGTTCAACCATCTCTAAAACCAGATCGATACCTTTTTGATTGGCGGAAACCTGAGCTTTAAGATCAGAGAGGTTATCAGCCAGACAGCGACTGCCGCTGATTTCAGGCGCTCCCGGATCCGAAGCCAACGCGGCCGGAGCAAGCAGAAGCTGCGTGATGCCATCCTCCTGAAAAACCCCGCCTTCGACCAGTTTGAAAGAGCTGATCGCGGCCCCCTCCTCCCGCAATGAGCGGGAAAACGGCGGCATTGAGCCGGGTGAGATGCCGCCGATATCGGCGTGATGGCCACGGCTGGCGACAAAAAAGATAACCTGACCATCTTTAAAGACCGGGGTGATAACCGTAATATCGGGCAGATGGCTGCCGCCGGCCGCAGGATGATTCGCAACCAGAACATCACCGGCACTGAATTTACCCTGATTCAATCTGATCTGCGCCTTGACCGCCTCACTCATCGCCCCAAGATGAACCGGGAGATGGGGAGCGTTGGCAATCAGCTCTCCATTGACATCGAAGAGGGCACAGGAGAAATCGAGCCGCTCCTTGATATTGGTTGAAATTGCGGTTTTCTGCAGGGTTCGGCCCATCTGTTCGGCAATTGACATGAAAAGATTACTGAAAATCGAAAGTTTAACCGGATCAAGTTCAAGAGCTGTTGCGGCATTACTACCCTGGCCGACTTCGATCACAATATCTCCGGATTCAGTAATTTCAGCCTGGGCTCCGGGCTCGATCAGGATCGTTGCCGTATCATGCATGATCAGAGCCGGACCGCTTATCTGATGCCCGGCTGCAAGTCTCTCGAGACGGAAAACCGGGGTTTCAAGCCAACCGGCGGCAAAATAGATTGCAGCGTAACGCTCCGGCAGCGCCGCTGCAGTAGCCGGAGCCAGTTTATGACTTTTAAGCCCGACACTGTGAGCCACGGCCCGAACCCTGAGATCATCGACCACGATCGCACGCTGCTCCAACGTAAAACCAAACTCCTGCTGATAAATCTCAGCGAAGTTACCGGCAAAATCGAAATCCTTGATATTTAGATCCGGAGCGGCCACCATCAAGGCGGTATCGGTACCCTGATAACGTAAATTAAGATAGCAGGTGAAACTGATTTTAGCCGCCGAAAAACCCTGTTTTTCAAGATCTTCCCCGGCTTCCCGGCAGAGCCTTTGCAATATCGTGGAAAACCGGCTTAAACTCTCGCGGTTCAAATTCCCAGCGGCCGGCTGCTGGCGTTCAACCACAACATCAGCCAGGCCCATACCGTAAGCCGACAGAATCCCGGCATAACGATGAATGACAATTCGCCGGATTCCTAAACTGCGAGCCATTGCCACCGCATGCTGCGGCCCGGCCCCACCGAAAGTGGCTAAGGTATGCTCTTTGATATCAAAGCCGCGTAAGACCGAAATCTCCCGAATCGGCCGCGCCATCGCCGCATTAGCCACCTCGATAAAACCGAAAGCGACCTCCTCTAAGCTCATCCGTTTACGCCCGCGCCGAACATAATCGGCATTAATCTCGTCGGTCAGAGTTGCAAATGCGGCTCGGGCCGATTCAAGATCTAATGGCAGATTTTCATTCGGCCCGAAAATATGGGGAAAATCATCCGCCTGCAGCCGCCCTAAAACCAGATTGGCATCAGTGATCGCAAGATAACCTCCCTTTCGATAACAGACCGGCCCGGGATGGGCTCCAGCCGACTCCGGCCCAACTTTAAACATACCGTTGACATAGAAAAGGCGCGAACCACCGCCGGCGGCGACAGTTTTGATATGCAGCTGCGGCGCCTGCACCCGGACCCCGGCAATTTCGGTTTCATGGACCAGTTCATATTCGCCGCCGAAACGGGAGACATCGGTTGAGGTGCCACCCATATCAAAACCGATAACCTGAATTTTACCTTTCTCCGATACGGCCGCACCAGCGGCCAGCGCAGTTTTGGCATAACCGACTACCCCACCGGCCGGGCCGGAGAGAATCGCCCGGCTGCCGCTGAAATTTTCAGCCGCGGTCAAACCGCCGTCAGAGCGCATGAACTGGAGGTTACAACCGACCAGATTATCCTTAAATCCTTCCCGAAAACTCTTAAGATAAGTCTGAATGTGCGGGGTCAGATAGGCATCAACCATCGCCGTATCGCCACGCGGCACAAGTTTGACCATGGCCATGACTTGGGATGAAAGTGACACCTGATTAAACCCCGCCTCCCGGGCCAACCGGCCTAAGAGAAGTTCATGCTCGGGCCAGGCGTAAGCGTGCATCAGAGCCACCGCCAGACTCTCAATTCCCTGATCTTTGAGATGTTTAAGCTCAGCCCGAATCCGCTCTGCGTCAGGTTCTCTGAGAACGACAAACATCTCCCCGGTAATGCCGCTAACCACTATCTGACCGGCGGCCCGCAACTTTTGCGGATCTTCATTCTTCTGCAGCAGCCGCAGCCGTTCATCAACCTCAATCACATCTTCGTAAAGCAGCTCCGGCTTTTTAATCTCAAGATCAAACAACTTGGGCCGATCCTGATTACCGATCTGCAGAATGTCGCGAAAACCTCTGGTCACAAAAAGAGCTGAACGGGCTCCCTGACGCTCTAAAAGAGCGTTGGTCGCGACCGTCGTTCCCATCCGAATCCATTCAATCTCTTCCGTTGGAAGTTCATCATCGGCAAACTCCCGACCCAAAACCTCAGACATAATCCGCCGGATGCCCTCACGTGGCGCATCCGCATAATTTTTCGGATCTTCAGAGAGAAGTTTTACGACCCGGACTCCGGGCTCACCCGGAACCTCGGCATAGACATCGGTAAAGGTGCCGCCGCGATCAATCGCAAAACGAAATTTACTATTTTTATTCGAAGACATATTCTCAACCACTCATCAAGCGCGGCAGATAGAGCACAATTTCAGGAAAAACGGTGATTATAACCGTAGTCAAAACCATCAGAAAAAAGAAAGGCAGAGCGTAAATGGCAATCTCGCCGATCGATTTATCGGTCAACCCCTGAATCACAAAAAGATTGAAACCAACCGGCGGTGTGATCTGGCTTAATTCGACCATCAAAATCAGATAGACCCCAAACCAGATAGGGTCAAAGCCGGAAGCCACCGCCATCGGCAATGCAATCGGCAGAGTCATGACCACGATCGAAAAACCATCAAGAATACAACCTAAAACGATATATACCAAACCGAGAACCAGCATCAGAACATAGGGTGAAAGTTCGAGATCAACAATCGCCTGGGTCAACGCCGCGGGAATTCCTAAAAATCCCATCACCCGGGAAAGATAACTCGCCCCCATAACAATCAGACAGATCATCGAGGTGGTTTTCACGGCCGCCAGCAGGCAGGTAAACAGGCCGCTTAAATTAAGCCGCCGATTGATAAAAGCAAAGGCCGCGGCCCCCAGAACCCCGAGCGCTGCGGCTTCGGTCGGAGTTGCCAGACCGGCGTAGATACTGCCCAAAACCATCAGAATCAGGATAATAACCGGCAAAAGGTCTTTAAGTGCGGTAAAACGTTCAGCCCAACTGTAACTCTCCTGCATCCGCGGCGCGATTGAAGGATCACGCAGACCGCGATATATGATATAGATAATATAGATTGAAGCGAGCAGAAATCCCGGCAGAATCCCGGCAATAAACATTTTACCGATTGAAACTTCAGCCAGAATTGCGTAGACGATCATGATCAAACTTGGCGGAATCAGAAAACCCAGAGTCCCGGCTCCGGCCAGAGAGCCAATCGCCAGACTCTCATCATAACCGAGTTTGTCAAATTCCGCTAAAGTGATGCGCCCGACGGTAGCCGTTGTCGCGGCACTGGAACCGGAGACCGCAGCAAAGAAAGTACAGGCGACGATATTCATCAACAACAATCCGCCCGGCAGACGGTAGAGCCAGGGCACCAGACCCTTGAAAAGCTTCTCGGAGATACCTGAATGAAAAAGAATCTCACCCATCAGAATAAATAGCGGTAGAGCCACCAGTTCCCATTTGTTAACTGTCGACCAGACCGATGAAGCCAGATTCCCCCCCGGCGGCAGCGGCGAGAAGAGCGCCATTCCGCAAAACCCGACAATAAAAAGACTGAGCCCGATATGGATGCCGAGACTTAAAGTCAGAGCCAGAAGCCCGAAAACGACCAGACACATGGTCAGAACTGTTCCATCCATTGTGCTTAGTCTCTATTAAGTAAAGGTTGAAGATCGGAGGTTGCGCTTGTCTCAGCGGAAGATGAGAACAGCTTAACGGTCTCGACTGCCATCTGCAGAGTAAACATTGCCGCCCCGATCACGATCAGCGACTGCGGCACCCACAACGGGGTCGCCGTTAACGTACCCGAGGTTGAACCGTAGTGCCAGGCGGAAAAGGTCATGCGCCCAAGCTGCCAGGTGATATAACCTAGCAGAATGGTTGAAACCAACCCGGCGATAAATTTAAGCAGCAGAGCCAGACGATGAGGAAGCAGGTTAAGAATCAGATCGATCCGGATATGGCCCTTCTCCTTCAGGGTATAACCGCAACCTAAAAAGATCAGCACCGCCAGGCCGTAAGCCGAGTATTCATCGGCAATCAGGGTGGTTTTCTGAAACAGATTCCAGAGAAATATCTCGAGCAAAATCAAAACGGTCATCAACCCCAGAACCAGGGCCGAAAGTTTTGCCAGCAGATCACTTAAACGATCAATTATCAAAATAATTTGCCGCATACCCCACCAAAACAATTAACAAAAAAAGGGGCAGGCACATGAGCCTGCCCCAACGAAATTTAACAAGCTACATGGTTCTCCTAACGGCCGGTAATCTGATTATACTGTTTTAGAACCGCTACCGCATCAGCCCCGGCTTTTTTAAACCAGGCACTACGCAGATCGGCCCCGACTTTATTAAGCTCAGCCCGGAAATTTTTATCAACGTCCAGAACCTTAAGACCATTCTCCTCCAGGGTTTT
>JAGGTT010000238.1 GCA_021163565.1 Candidatus Tharpella sp. | reverse complement strand
AGACTTATAGTGAGCACCAGAGGAGATAAAACCTGATGACTGGAAACGAGATTCGCCGGAAATTTTTGGATTATTTCGGCACCAAGGGACACACGGAAGTTAAAAGTTCCAGCCTGGTACCGGCCAATGACCCGACCCTGCTTTTTACTAATGCGGGCATGAATCAGTTTAAGGATACCTTTGTCGGTCTGGAAACACGGGATTATAATCGGGCGACGACAGCGCAGAAATGTGTGCGGGCCGGGGGCAAGCACAATGATCTCGAAAATGTCGGCCGTACGGCCCGGCATCACACCTTCTTTGAGATGCTCGGAAACTTCTCTTTCGGTGATTATTTCAAGGAAAAGGCGATTGCATATGCCTGGGACTTTTTGACCAATGAGATGGGACTGGACGCTGAAAAACTGTGGGCCACGGTCTACCTTGATGATGATGAGGCCTATGACCTCTGGAAAAATATGATTAAGGTGCCTGAAGCTCGTATCGTCCGTCTCGGAGAAGCTGACAATTTCTGGGCGATGGGGGATACCGGGCCCTGCGGCCCCTGTTCTGAAATTCTTTATGATCAGGGCGAGAGTATGAGTTGTGGTCCGGATTGTGGTATCGGTCACTGTGACTGCGACCGCTATCTTGAGATCTGGAATCTGGTCTTCATGCAGTTCAACCGGGATGCCGACGGCACCATGCAGCCGCTGCCCAAGCCGAGTATCGATACCGGTATGGGTCTGGAACGTCTGGCCGCAGTGAAACAGGGTGTGCAGAGTAATTATGATACCGATCTTCTGCGGCAGATAATTTCTGCCGGCGAGAAACTCTCGGGTAAGGTTTATGGTACGGATAAAGAAAATGATGTTTCACTTCGGGTCCTGGCCGACCACAGTCGGGCCGCGACCTTCCTGATTGCCGACGGCATTCTGCCGGCGAATGATGGGCGGGGTTACGTTTTGCGACGGATTATGCGCCGGGCCGCCCGGCATGGTAAAATGCTGGGGATGGATGAGCCGTTTCTCTATCGGATGGCGGAGACGGTGGCGGAGAATATGGAACAGGCTTACCCTGATCTTAAAGAGTCGCTGCCGTTTATAACCCGGGTCATAAAAAGTGAAGAGGAGCGTTTCGGAGAAACTCTGGACCGCGGTCTCAAGGTGCTGGACGAAGAGATTGAAAAATTGAAGTCCTCGTCCGGCCGGATTCTCTCCGGTGAGGTGACCTTCAAGCTTTATGACACTTTCGGTTTCCCGGTTGATCTGACCGCGGACATAATCGAAAAGGACGGTTTTGAGGTTGATAACGACGGTTTCACCGAGCAGATGCAGAAACAGCAGGAACTTTCGCGCAAAGCCTGGAAAGGTTCGGGCGAAGAGGCCGTGGCTGAAGTCTATAAAAGTCTGCTTAACGAGGGAGTCAAAAGTGAATTTGTCGGCTATGAAAATTTTTCCGCCCGGGGCAGAGTGTTGGTTCTGCTGCATGACGGAGATCCGGTATCCCGGGTTGAAAAAGGCCAGGAGGTTGAGATTCTATTCGACCGCACGCCTTTTTACGGCGAGTCCGGAGGTCAGGCTGGAGATTCCGGTCGGGGTGAGTCGGGGAATGCGGCCTTTACCGTGCTGACTACGCTGAAACCGTTGCCGGGTATGATTTTGCATCGGGCAGTAATTACAGCAGGTGAATTGCGGCTTAATGATGAGTGCAATTTGATTGTCGAGAAAGAAGAACGTCTGGCCGCGGCTCGCCACCATTCGGCAACCCACCTTTTACAGGCCAAACTGCAAAAGGTTTTAGGAGACCATGTTAAACAGGCCGGGTCACTGGTTACGCCTGAACGTTTACGTTTTGATTTCAGTCACTTCTCAGCATTAAGTGAAGTTGAACTTGAAGAAGTTGAAGCGTTGGTAAACCGTGAAATCATGGCAAATATACCGGTAATAACCGAAGAGACCAACATGGAAGAGGCCATAGCCAAAGGGGCGATGGCGATCTTCGGTGAAAAATACGGGGACAAGGTTCGTATGGTCAGTATGGGAGATGCAAGCATTGAACTCTGCGGCGGAACCCATATCAGTGCCACCGGTGATATCGGTCTGGTGAAAATTGTTTCCGAAACCGGAATTGCGGCCGGGGTCCGGCGTCTGGAAGCTTTGGCCGGAACTGCAGCTTTGAATTATATTAATCAGCGGGATAAAATCGCCCGGCAAGCGGCCGGGCTGCTCAAAGGGATTCCGGAGGAACTGGTTGAACGGGTCGGGCGTCTCATCGAACAAGGTAAAGAACAGCAGAAAGAGATTGCCTCTCTGAAAGAGAAGCTGGTCAGTGCCAGTGTCGGCGGTGGCAGTGGCGGCGCGACCAATATCCAGGAGATCAATGGCATCCCGGTGTTAGCCCAGCGGGTTGAGTGTGAAAATCCCAAAGAGATGCGTCAGATTATGGATGTTTATAAGCAGAAAAACAGTGACGGCATCACCCTGCTCGGGGCCACCCATGAGGGGAAAGCGATTCTGATTGT
>JAGGTT010000256.1 GCA_021163565.1 Candidatus Tharpella sp. | reverse complement strand
CGAATGAAGCTGGAGTCTCGGTCGCTGCTATCCAGGAATTTGCTGGAAAACTGCCGATTTTAGGAGTCTGTCTCGGTCATCAGAGTATTGGCGCAGCTTTCGGCGCGACGATTGTCCGGGCCGGGCGCATCATGCACGGTAAAACTTCCGAAGTTGAGCATGATGGTTGTGGACTTTTCAGCGGTATCGAAAATCCTTTTACGGCAACCCGATACCACTCTCTGGTGATTGCTCCCGAAACTCTGCCCGATGACCTTGAAATAACCGCTCGGGCCTGCGATGACCAGGAGATTATGGGCGTGCGGCACAAAAAATATCCGATCTGGGGGATCCAGTTCCACCCCGAATCGATCCTCACCGAAACCGGCATGGCCATCCTGAAAAACTTCCTGAGTCTCCCCGACCATAGTTAAAGATTATGAATTATTTTTACTCCTTGTGAGTTGCAGCGGCATTGACAAAGTTCAACGTGGCATGCACCGTGAAAAGGGGGAAGAATAGAGCCATAAAAAAGATATTAACCACCGGGATCATACTGATCAGGGCCGGTAACCATCCCAGTCGTAAGGCTTTACGCCACTGTCTCTTTATCCAGTTCAGTTTTTCACCCAGGCTCCAGTGTTGACGGGAAGTCGGGTAATCGATAAACATGAGAGTGGAATAGAAAATATAGAGCAGAATAACCAGCCCGGCACCGATCACCGGAATGAGATTGACGATGATTGCCGCCCCGGTTACCCCGAGACCGAAAACTCCGATTTTACAACCCTCCACCAGATCTTTGCGGATTCCGGCCCAAGAGAGACCTTCGTCATCGGCAAAGGCTTCACCGAGATATTTTTTTTCGGCTGAAAGACTTAAAAAAGCATAACCGGGCGAGGTGAGGCTGTAAGAGACCAGAAAGGCAAGATAGAAAGCGATGACCCGGGAGAAGATCAGGAACACAAATTTCAGCAACCACCAGCCCTTGATCTGGAACCAGCCGATAATGCCCGCCGCCTCCGGTGCCTGCTGGAAGAATTGCCCGGTCAGGCCATCAGCAAAATGAACCGTCACCAGATATCCCAGCCAGGTCAGAAGTGCCGTACACAGCATCAGCAGTAAACTCATACCTAAAAGATTGACGTTCCCGACAATAAAACGCAGAGAGAATGTCAGGGGCAGCCATTTTTTGCCACTTCCGCTATTCTTATCTAATAAATCCATATCATTCATCCATATTGCTATCTGTCATCGGTTTATCAGGTTCGAAAGCCTGAAGGTTACTGAAGATTTTAATGATACTATCCTCTGCTTATGTTTGTTTACTTTGCGAATATAATAACACTTGCTAAAAGTTGCAATTTATATCTGATTGCTGGTTAGCTTTTAAGAAAGGCTACGGCTCGTTTTTCCGACCAGTAGAGGTTTTGGTGATTGAAAGTGACAAAACCGACATGGCCGCCGTGTTCCGGGGTTTCGAGAGATAACACAGGATTTGCGGCACTTTCACTGTAGGGATAGCAGGTGGGTGCGAGAAAGGGGTCGTCCAGGGCGTTGACCAGCAGGGTTGATACCCGGATATGTTCGATGAATTGTTTGGAACTGCACTGTTTCCAGTAGTCTTCGGCATCAACAAAACCGTGCAGCGGGGCTGTGTAGCAGTTGTCGAAGTCGTAAAAATTTTTAATCATGGCGTAGTTATGATCAGGAAAAAGGTCGGGGAAGAGAGCTTTCTTGGCTTTTATCTTTTCATGCAACAGACGCAGAAATCTTTTCATATAGATTTTATTGCCCGGTTTGCCGATTTTGATACTGCTCGCCTTGAGGTCACAGGGAACCGAAAAGACAACGCATTTTTTTATACGTTCATCAACGTTATCTTTTTTGTGAGCCAGGTAGAGAAGAGAGATATTGCCGCCCATGCTGAAGCCGATAAGGTTGATCTCCCGATAGTTATAATGCAGAAAAACATGCTCAATAATTGTTTCCAGATCAGGATACGAACCACTGTGGTAGAGCTGTGGTTGCCGGTTGGGGCTGCCTCCGCAGCCACGAAAATTCCAGGCCAGGGCATCAAACCCGGCATCAGTCATTGCTTTAACCATGCCTTTGACATAAGCCCTTGAACTGTTTCCTTCCAGGCCATGTGAAATAATTGTCAGCTGGTCGGAGTTAGTGGTCATCCAGTCGAGATCAAGAAAATCGTCATCCGGGGTGGTGATGCGTTCTCTTCTGTAGTGCACACCGTTTACTTTGCGAAAGATGGTGGGATAAATAGACTGCAGATGGCCGTTGCGAAATAAGCAGGGGGCTAGATAATCTGGCATGGCTGTTTTTTAATAAGCGATAAGTTATAAAAAAGGGCTACGTTCAGCTGAGCTTTTGTGCTAATCAGGGTTTTTTCAGGCTGCGATAGTAGCTGTCGATGTTATAGACTGCGGCCAGAGGATTGTGTCCTAAAACCCGGTCTTTAACGGCCAGGATCGTACAGGGTGCCTGAGCTTCTTTTAGGAAAATTGAGTCATGACCGACACAGAGACCCAGCAGGATATTAAAGTCAGTTTTGGAGTGGTTTAAGATCAGAGCCTGATTTACCGGGTTGCACATGGTTTCAGGTTGATGCGGGGTGATCTTTTGCTCATCGTCAAGGCCGATCAGGTTTTTGTCGAGGCAGCCGGCTTTACAGATTACGGAGACTACTTCAAAATTCTGGTTGCTGTAAATTTCAGCTACGGTTCTGGCTTCCCGGCGCAGACCGACACAGAAGGCGAGGCCGAGGCGTTGAAAATTCATTTTCCGGGCGAATTCAGCAATCTCTT
>JAGGTT010000028.1 GCA_021163565.1 Candidatus Tharpella sp. | reverse complement strand
CGGAGATGCAGGCTTCGAGGATCGGTAGCAGGTCACTTTTCAAGCGCATCAGGATGGGCTGGGTCTCAGGGTCACCGAAACGGGCATTAAATTCCAGAACCTTGGGGATACCGTCTTTAATCATCAATCCGGCATAAAGAATACCCCGGTATTTCCGACCGCCGGAAGACATTGCTTTGACAGTTGGAATCATGATGTCATTCATGACCCGGCGGAAAAGGCCTTCAGATATAACCGGAGCCGGGGAGTAGGCACCCATGCCGCCGGTATTGGCACCTTTGTCATCATCAAATACAGGTTTGTGATCCTGGGAGGTAACCATCGGGACGACGATATCGCCATCTGTAAAGACCAGAAAAGAGGCCTCTTCACCCTCTAAAAACTCTTCAATAATAATCTCCTTGCCGGCATCACCGAAGGCGCGGCGGCGCATGATTTTATTGATTGCATTTTCAGCTTCTTCGACCGTCTGGGCGACTACGACCCCTTTACCGGCGGCCAGACCATTGGCTTTTACCACAATCGGCGCACCCTTTTTGTAGACGTAGTCAATCGCGTCATCCAGGTTGTCAAAGGAGGCGAAATCACCGGTCGGGATATTGTTGTCTTTCAGCAATTGCTTGCAGAAGGTTTTGTTGCCTTCGATTTCCGCAGCCACCCGGCTCGGGCCAAAGATCTTAAGTTCAGCCTCTTCAAAAGCATCGACAATGCCGGCGACCAGAGGATCTTCCGGCCCGACAATCGTTAAGTCGATCTCTTCATTGCGGGCAAATTCGACCAGACGGTCAATATCGTTGGCATCAATTGGAATACAGGTTGCCAGAGACGCGATTCCGGCATTGCCGGGGGCGCAGAAGATTTGCTCGACCTTGGTGCTTTGTGAAAGTTTCCAGATCAACGCATGTTCCCGGCCGCCGCCGCCGACTACTAAAAGTTTCATTGTTTTTTCTCCTGATTCGAACGTGCCGGAAACCGGCAATCTAAAAGTGAATTTATGGGTTTGATATTAATCTCCGGACTTGCAACTTAAATTCTAGTGTTTGAAATGACGATTTCCGGTGAAGATCATAGCCATGTTATTTTCATTTGCCGCAGCGATTGCTTCATCATCACGATTGGAGCCGCCGGGCTGAATAATCGCGGTGATGCCGGCTTTGGCGGCTGCATCAATACCGTCCCGGAAAGGGAAGAAAGCATCAGAGGCCAGAACTGAACCGGCAGTCGGCACCTGGGCCTTGTTGATGGAGATATTAACTGAATCAACCCGGCTCATCTGTCCGGCCCCGACTCCGACCAGACAGTTATCCGCAGCTAAAACGATGGCATTTGATTTTACATGTTTACAGATCTTCCAGGCAAATTTCATGGTTGCGAGTTCATTGGCTGTCGGTTCGCGTTTAGAGGCAGTAGTCCAGGTGTCACTGACATCCTCTTTCAGGTCACGTTCCTGTAGAAGAAAGCCGCCGACAACTTTTTTAAATTCCAGACCGCCGGATTCATAGCCTCCGAGCAGGGGCGATTCAAGCAAGCGCAGGGCCTGTTTCGCGGCCAGAACCGCTCGGGCTTCAGCACTGAAACCCGGCGCGATCACCGCTTCAATGAAGGTCTCCGCCAAGACCAGTGCACTCTCTTCATCAACCTCCTGATTGATGGCGACAATGCCGCCGAAGGCTGAGACCGGGTCGCAGGCCCGGGCCCGGCGCAGGATCTCGGCTAAAGATGCATCGTTCGAAGTCGCGCCGCCGCAAGGGTTGGTATGCTTGATATAGACTGCGGCCGGCTCCTTGAATTCTTTAACCAATTCAAATGCGGCGTTACTGTCGAGAATATTATTAAAAGAGAGCTCTTTACCCTGGAGCTGATTCGCGTTGCTGATACAGGGCTCATTGATTATCGCATCCTTGTAGAAAGCTGCTTTCTGGTTGGGATTTTCTCCGTAACGCAGATTCTGGGCTTTAGTCCCCTGCCAGGTGTAGGTTTCAGGGAAAAATTGTTGGCCTGCCGGGGCGGCATCCGGAACCGGGAAAAGTCCCAGGTGATTGGCGATCGCGGCATCGTAGGCAGCGGTTGAAGCGAAAACTTTTTTCGCCAGAGCAAAATTACGCTCTTTACTGACGGCACCATTGTGAGCTTGCATTTCATCGATAATCGGAGCATAATCAGCAGGATCGATGATAACCGTGACCGCGGTGTAATTTTTTGCCGCCGAGCGCAGCATGGTCGGGCCGCCGATATCGATATTTTCAATTGCGTCAGCAAAACTGCAGTCGGGTTTGGCGATGGTCTCCACGAATGGGTAGAGGTTGACCACCACCATATCAATCTCTTCGATATCATACTCTTTCATCTTGGCGACATGTTCCGGCAGGTCGCGGCGGCCCAAGAGGCCGCCATGAATCTTCGGATGCAGGGTTTTCACCCGGCCGTCGAGCATCTCCGGGAAGCCGGTGTAGTCGGAGACCTCAACTACCTCTAAACCATTGTCACGTAAAAGCCTGGCCGTACCGCCGGTTGAGAGGATCCGAACCCCGAAAGCGATCAGTTTCTGTGAAAATTCAACAATGCCGTCCTTGTCGGAGACACTTATCAGAGCTTGTTTAATGGTGGTCATAATACCTTCCTCTTGCCGCGCTTGGGATCTATTTTAGTTAAGAAATAATATGAGTCAGATGAAATACTCAACCAGCACTAAAAATGCAATAAAAATTTGTCCTGCGGGAGAAAATTATTCAAGGAGAGTTAATCGTGCGGGAAGCTGAACTTTATACCCGACTGGCGAAAAATCGGGTTCGTTGTGAGCTCTGCGCACATCACTGTTATCTACGGCCGGGTCAGGCCGGGATTTGCGGGGTGCGGCGGAACCTTGAGGGGGTTCTTTATACGGAGGTGGCCGATCTGGTTATCGCGACCCATGTCGATCCGATTGAGAAGAAACCTTTCTATCATGTACTGCCGGGCAGTAAAAGTTATTCTCTGGCCGCTCCGGGCTGTAATTTCAACTGCCGGCACTGTCAAAACTATGAAATTTCGCAGATGCCGCATCGCATGGAAAAACTTGCCGGCCGGCATCTGCAACCGGAGTTGCTGGTTCGTGAAGCGATTGCCACCGGTTGTCAGTCACTGGCTTACACCTACACTGAACCGACGGTCTATTTCGAATTGATGCGGGCGACTGCAACCATAGGGCGTGAGCAGGGTTTGCTCAATTTGATGGTTAGCAACGGTTATCTGACGGCGGCTGCGAGAAAATCCCTGCATCCATTACTGCACGGGGCCAATATTGATCTTAAAGCCTGGTCGAACAGTTTTTACCGGCGGGTCTGCGGGGCGGCCAGCATGACTCCGGTTCTGGAAACCATCGCAGATTTTGTTGCCCATGGGATCTGGGTTGAAGTCACAACCCTGCTGATCCCCGGTTATAATGACAAAGCTTCCGAACTTCGGGAACTGGCCCGTTTTCTGGTTTCGGTATCACCCCTGATTCCCTGGCATGTTACCGGGTTTTTTCCCATCTACAATCTTACTGAAGTGGTTCCAACGCCGCCGGAAACCCTGAAAAAAGCCCGTGATATCGGTCTCGAAGCAGGGTTGAGATATGTTTTCGAGGGTAATCGTCCCGGAGTTGGTGGTGAGAGTACATATTGTCATCAGTGTGGAGAACTATTGATAGAACGTTACGGTTTCAGGGTGGTTGAAAATAAAATTTCCGGGTGTGAATGTCCGCGCTGTCAGACCCGGGTCGCCGGAATTTTTTAATTGGTGCTCAACTTGCCTGAGCTACTTGTTTTTTTCCGGTTTTTGCGCTATTAGACTGCGCATAATCAGATTCATCTTTATAAAGGGTGTCTTGAAAAATTAGAATTTTTGTTTGAGCTTAACGCAGCAATAGAGTAAAAAGGCAATTTTTCAAGGTACCCTAAAGACAGATTTTCTGCCACAGGAGTCTGAGGTCAAACTTCTAATGAATTGTGCGAAAATAGAATTTGAAAAACCACCCGTAAAAGAGGGCCAACAAGATGGGAAAGTCCGATTCCGCCGTTAAGATTATTGAACTGACCGATATTATTGAAGAGGGTCTGCCTCTCGATGAACTGCCGGAAATCGGGGCTCGGAAGAGTCTCTTGACTAAGCCTGCCGCTGGCGCTGAAGCTGCCGCGGTATCCGCCCCGGCAGCCGGTGTCGGTGACACTGGCTTTGCTGGTGATGATTATTTCAAGTTGGATATGGATGGTTTCTCTGATTTAGATATGGCAGACTCGACAGCTAATGGTGATCCGATTCTGACCGAGTTGAAAAATGCCGGATTAAAGGCCCAGGCGGAAACCCTGACCGCCGGTAGTAAGAACGGAGAAATATATGAAGCGAAAAGTTCTCTCTTAAACGAAGATGCCGATGACCTTTTCGACGATGATTTTGATGATTTGGATGGATTTGATGAACTTTTAGATGAAACTGTGGTTGTCGGAGGGGGTTCTGACGGGAAGTTCTCTTTTGCGAGTGTCCGCGACCCGGAACCTGAGGCGGAACTGCCGGATGATTACCTTGTCGGTGATGAACTTACCGCCGAAGATTCGGCGGCGGCTCGCAAAACTGAACCGCAGCCGCAGGCCGCAGGCAGGCCTGAGCCGAGTTCTCCGGTTTCCCCCCTGCGGATTGATTCCGTGTCAGATTCTGCGACCCCCCACATTTTCACTGAACCCCATGGGCTCGATTTTTCCCAGCAGATTGAGGATATGACCCAGGAGTGGAGTAAACATCTTCTGCAGACTACTTACGCCAGTATGGATAAGATGATAAAGGCAATTGGTGACTTGGCTCCGACCATTGTTGAACAGGTTGCCCGGGAGGTCATCCCACCGCTGGCGGAAAAGGTAATCAAGGCTGAAATCGCCCGCCTTGAAGAAAAACTTGAGCTCGAAGAGGGTGAAGATCTTTAGGGTGTCTTGAAAAATTAGAATTTTTATTCTAGTGCAAGGCGAACGAAGATTTTAACCGCAGGAATACATTGAGTATTTTGAGGATTAAAATTTGAGTTCAACGCAGCAATTGGGGAAAAAGGCAATTTTTCAAGGTGCCCTTTAGTTTTACCTCTGTGATTTCGGGTTGTAGTTGTCAGCAAGCCTGAAAATGGAAAAACTTAAGAGGTTGAAGGCGCAAAGTAGATCAGAAAACTTTGTGCCTTCATCTTTTTTATTGTGTTCGAAATTGTGTCGAGAAATGTAGGATAAGCAAATTTTTTAAAACTTTAACTATTTTAATTGAGTGCAACAATGACTGAAAACTCTAACCATTCCGATAGCCAGGCGCGACAGCTTGACAAAAATTACGATCCTTTGAAGATCGAAAGCAAGTGGTATAAATTCTGGGAAGAGAAGGGCTGCTTTGTCGCTGATCCTGAGGCCGACGGCGAACCCTTCTCTATGGTTATCCCACCGCCGAATGTTACCGGCTCCCTGCATATGGGCCATGCTTTGAATAACCTTCTGCAGGATATCCTGGCCCGTTATCAGCGGCAGCAGGGTCGTAATGTTCTCTGGATGCCGGGTATGGATCATGCCGGGATCGCGACTCAGAATGTGGTTGAGAAACAGCTGGCTGCAGAAGGGATCGGGCGGCACGATATCGGCCGTGAAAAATTTATTGAAAGGGTCTGGCAGTGGCGCCGGGAGTCGGGTGGTACCATTATTAATCAGCTGAAACGACTCGGCTCCTCTTGTGACTGGAGTCGGGAGCGTTTCACGATGGATGAAGGGCTTTCGAAAGCGGTGCGAGAGGTTTTCGTCACCCTTTATGAAGATGGCCTGATCTATCAAGGCAATTATATCATCAACTGGTGTCCACGCTGTCACACCGCACTCTCTGATCTGGAAGTTGAATTTGAGGAGCATAGCGACGGTAAACTCTGGGATCTTGAGTATCCTTTAGCGGATGGTTCGGGCTCGATTATTGTTTCTACGACCCGACCTGAAACTATGCTTGGCGACACCGCGGTTGCGGTTAACGGAGCCGACGAGCGTTATCGTGATATGATTGGTAAAGAGGTCATGCTACCGTTGATGAACCGCCGGATTCCGGTGGTGGCCGATGACTACGTTGATCGCGAGTTCGGTTCCGGAGCGGTAAAGATCACTCCGGCCCATGATGCCAATGACTTTGAGGTCGGAATTCGGCATGAACTTGAGATTATCAAAGTGATGGATGAGGCCGGGGTTATGAATGAAAATGCCGGCCCCTATACCGGTCTGACCCGCGAGGTGTGCCGGGAGCAGGTGATTAAAGATCTGGCGGAGCTTAATCTGTTGCCCGCAATTAAAGATTATCAGCATAATGTTGGCCACTGCTATCGCTGTCAGACAATTATCGAGCCCTATCTCTCGAATCAGTGGTTTGTCAAAATAAAACCTCTGGCGGATCGGGCTCTGGCCGCGGTTAAAAATGGTGATACCCGGATTATTCCCCAGAATTGGGAGAAAACCTATTTCAACTGGATGGAAAATATCCGCGACTGGTGTATCTCGCGGCAGATATGGTGGGGCCATCGAATTCCGGTCTGGTATTGCGAAGATTGCGGCAAAATGATTGTCGCGCGTGAAGATCCCGATGTCTGTCCTGATTGTGCAAGTGCCAATCTGCGTCAGGAAACCGATGTCCTTGATACTTGGTTCTCCTCCGGTCTCTGGCCGTTCTCAACCATGGGCTGGCCGGAATCAACCCCGACTTTGAAAAAATATTATCCCACTTCAGTGCTGGTAACCGGTTTTGATATCCTCTTTTTCTGGGTCGCCAGGATGATGATGATGGGCCTCAAATGTATGGATGAGATTCCGTTCAAGGATGTCTATATCCACGCTCTGGTTCGCGATGAACATGGTCAGAAGATGAGTAAATCAAAGGGTAATGTTATCGATCCTTTGATTATTATCGATCAGTACGGAGCCGATGCCTTACGTTTTACGTTGGCTGCGTTTGCAGCTCAGGGGCGCGATGTCAGTCTCTCCGAGGCCCGGATCAGCGGTTACCGCAATTTCGTTAACAAACTCTGGAACGCGGCCCGTTTCACTCTGATGAACCTTGAAGGTTTTGACCCTGAGGCTGAAATATCCGGGCGTGATCTCTCTCTGGCTGAGCGCTGGATCAGCCATCGTCTGAACCAGACCGTTGCCGAAGTGGTTGCGGCCCTGGATGAGTATCGTTTTAATGATGCGGCGCATGCCCTCTATCAATTTACCTGGCATGAATTCTGCGACTGGTATCTGGAGCTTGCCAAACCCGATCTCTTTCAGAGCGATGATCCTCTCCGGCGGGCTACGGCCCAGATTGTCCTCTATCGCACCATCGAGCAGGTTGTAAGACTGCTGCACCCGATTATGCCGTTTGTCTGTGAAGAGATCTGGCAGACCCTGCCGCATACAGCCGCCATGCCGGAAAGTATTATGCAGACCGCTTTTCCCCGGGCCGATGCTGAATTTGAAGATCTTCAGGCGG
>JAGGTT010000184.1 GCA_021163565.1 Candidatus Tharpella sp. | reverse complement strand
GTTTCTCCATGGCCGTAGCGGTTCCAGCAGCGAAACCTGGTACGGCCGAGGGTCAGCGAACCATTGCAGAAGAATTTAGTTTCCGGGTTGATGAGTTGGTCGGTCAGAGCGACCGCGGCAATCAGAGGCTTAATCGTCGATCCCGGCGGATAACAGCCCTGAATCGGTCGGTTCTGCAGAGGATGCAGAGGATCAGTGCTTATCCGCTGCCAGTCCTCTTTGCGAATCCGGGTCGAAAAGAGATTGTTGGAGAATGAAGGGGTACTGACCAAGGCTAGAATCTCGCCGTTTTCGGGATCTATCGCGACCAGGCTACCGACCTGCTCCCCCATTAAATCGAAAGCAAACTTCTGGAGCTCAATATCAATGGTCAGCTGCAGGTTGTTACCGGAGACCGTTGATTTGACAGTAAAGGTTTCAAGCTCCCGGCCCCGGGCATTAACCACGACCTGGCGCAACCCATCCCGGCCGCGCAGATCGCTCTGGTAACGGGCCTCAATCCCGGTTCGTCCGACCAGATCGTCCCGAGCGTAACTCTGGTAAGCTTCAAGTTGCAGTTCACGATCATTGATAAAACCGAGGTAGCCAATAATGTGCGAACAGATCTTGTCGTATGGGTACTCCCGTAAGGGCTCCGTCTCAATGATGACTCCGGGAAGTTCGTATTTACGGGCTTCGATTCGGGCCAGCTCGTCAGCAGTCAGATTTTTCTTCAGGGTCAGAGGACGGTGGCGGGTGTAGGCTGAACTTTTGCTGTAGAGCTTCACGATGGTGTCGGCCTCAAGCTCTTCAGTCAGTTCCGCGATAAGTCCGGATAATTCTTTAATATTATCTCTGTCTATATTTTCAGGGATTATCTGGAGGTTGAATCCAAGTGAATTGTCTGCCAGAATTTTACCGTGACGATCAGTGATGATACCCCGCAAAGCCCGGATCCGGCGGTTGCGGATGCGGTTGTCCTGTGATTTCTGACTGTAATATTCACCTTTGACAATCTGCAGATACCAGAGTCGCAAAGTAATGCCGGCAATGATAACGGTCATGATAATCATTATAATGCGACCGTTATTGACAATTTGCTCACGCTTGGTTTTTTTGCTGTTATTTACATTGGTCATTTAGAGGCGCGGCCGGAGTCAGGAGGTGATAACGTCATGGTTTAGCGGTTGAAAACGCTCCTGCAAAGCATTTAAGTAGGAGAGAATTGGGATGGTGAAAAGGGTTGTGGTCAAAGCACATCCGCAAGCCACAATAATGGTGACTCCAAGTGGCGGCTGCGGCGTTGCCAGTACTCCCAGCATGATGGTCATAAGCAAGCTACTGCAACCGGCAAAGAGGGCTTGGGGAAAGATGTTGTTCATGAATATTGTCTGGTTGAGGCGGCTGCCAGCAAAAAAAATGAACAACATGAGTCCCGGCTGTATTATTCCCGGTGAACTGTTGTAGAGGGCGGCGGCGACAGAGACTCCAAAAGCAGCCAGCAGCGGCCGCCAGCCAAAGGAGCACGAGGCCAGAAAGGTGATCAGGGCCAGATTAAGATTCGGCGTGCAGATTGCCGGTATCCCCAGACTCGGAAAAAGGCTGATTTCAATAGCACTCAAAAACAGGGCGGCCAGCGTGAAGTAGAGCGGCAGAAAGAGAGCGAGAGTACTCATTGGTGGGAGGTTTTTAAACTGGTTTCAGGTTGCAGTTGATCGTTCGGTGACGGGGTCGGCGGAGCTGGAATAATGTAGACTTCTTCGATGGTATCGGGATCAAACTCAAGTTTTACCCTGATCTTCTGACTCAAGTCGTTGTTGTCCTGATCCGCGGCAATAACGGTGCCGACTGTAATCCCTTTAGGAAAGATGCTGTCAAAACCGGAGGTGATCAACTTGTCTCCGGCTTTGACATCTGCAGTACGCTGTAGGTAGGCTAAACGGCAGATATTGTCTCCGGTTCCCTGGAGAATGCCGCGAATCCGGTTGCGTTGAATAATGACGTCACAGGCGCTGTTCCGGTCGATCAGAAGCAACACTTTAGCCGATTGCGGCCCGCAGGCTACAACCCGCCCGACAACTCCACCGAGGGTAAAAACCGGGCTATTTATTTTGATCTTCTGGTGGTAACCGCAGTCGATAATCAGAATATGAGAGAGGGGGGTGCTGCGGCGGCCGATAACATGAGCTGAAATTCCCTGGCTGAGAAAGTTGTGCTGTTTCTGAAAATTAAGGAGTTTATGCAGGCGCTGATTTTCGATTTGAGACTCTTCAAGTTGATCGAGGCGGTATTTGAGCAGTTCGACATTCTGTTCCAGCTTGTAGTTTTTCTCTTTGACGCCGACCAGGTTAATGTAGTTGTCAAAGAGATCATTGCCGGTAGTAAAAATAATTTCTATACCCTTTTGTAGAGGGTAAGTCATGGTCAGAGCTGAGCGTTCGGCAATGGCAAACAGACTGCCGCCGCTGCGTAATCCAAAATTGACGCAGAGGGTCAGGAAAATAAAGATCAGCATCAGGCTGATCAACCATGGCAACCGGCGGCTAAGGTCTGTCATTGCAACCTATTGTAAGTTAAGTCTAATCGCTTTGGGTTACTTCCCGTAACAGGGCAAGGTTATCAAGTACCATTCCGGAACCCCGGACGACACAGGTTAACGGGTCTTCAACTACGGTAATCGGTAACCCGGTTTCGTGACGCATTAAAGAGTCGAGATTCCGCAACAGCGCCCCGCCGCCGGTCAGCATGATTCCTTTATCTACAATGTCGGCGGCTAATTCCGGCGGAGTACGTTCCAGGGCGATCCGCACCGCATCCAGGATAGCATTCACCGGTTCAGTCAGGGCCTCACGAATCTCTTCGGAGCTGATCTCCAGAGTCTTCGGAACACCGGCGACGGTATCCCGGCCTTTGATCAGCATGATCTCCGGTTCCTCGAGCGGGGTGGCAGCGCCAATTGTGATTTTTATATTTTCAGCCATACGTTCTCCGATCAGCATGTTGTACTTGCGGCGTATGTATTGAGTGATTGATTC
>JAGGTT010000261.1 GCA_021163565.1 Candidatus Tharpella sp. | reverse complement strand
GTGTGAATCTTTCAGATTTGCACTTCGCCTTTTCAGTTATAGACCCATCGAATTCTCTTCTTGCACTATTTTTGCCGCTTGACATCTTATTGAGGTTAAATGTATGGACTAAGTTATTGGCCTGAACAAGAATAACCAATGCCTGGAAAATCGTCATGAAAGATTCCATTCAGATAATTCCTTTTGTCAACCTGGCACTGGCTTTCATACCGGTGGCTGTGGTTATTATCATTATCCAGCGCTGGAAACTGAACTACAAAAGTTCACTCTACGCCGTCGCCCGGATGCTGATTCAGCTACTGCTGATCGGCTATTTTTTAACCTATATCTTCAAGACCGACAGCAGTTTAGTGGTGCTCGCCGTCCTCACGATCATGCTGGCGTCATCAAGCTGGATTGCCTTACGAACTATTAGAATCCCGCGCCGGGTTCTCTACTTGAAATCATTCTGTTCGATCTTGCTCGGCGGCAGCCTGATCCTCGGATTGATGACGCAATCTGTTCTCAACCTGCAGCCGTGGTACCTGCCCAGCTACATGATTCCTCTTGCGGGAATGATTTTCGCGAACGCCATGAACAGTATCAGTCTCGCAGGCGAGAGGCTGGAAGCGGAAATCAGCCGGGGCATTCAATATGAAGCGGCCCGGAATACCGCTTTTCGAGCTTCGCTGATACCAATCACCAACTCCCTCTTTGCCGTCGGGTTAGTCTCACTTCCCGGAATGATGACCGGCCAGATTTTATCCGGTATCTCGCCGTTGATTGCGGTCAGATATCAGATTATGGTGATGTGTATGATCTTTGGTTCCGCGGGTATCTCGTCAGCCATTTTCCTGGTTTTAATCAAGCCCGACCTGACAACAGGAAAATCAGCTGGAAATCTTTAGGGTATCTCGAAAAATTGCCTTTTTTCTCAATTGCTGCGTTGGGCTCAAATTTTAATCCTCAAAATACTCAATGTATTCTTGCGGTTAAAATCTTCGCCCGCCTTGCACTAGAACAAAAATTCTAATTTTTCAAGACACCCTTTAAGATTAAAAGCTCACAAATTATGCATAATTTCGCGAAAATATTGGCTTTACTGATATCGATTTTTATCTTTATTATCTACTCTGGAGAAACAGCTTTGGCAGAATCCGATTACAATCAGCTATCAAATGAAGAGGAGAGGATAATTCTCCACAAAGGTACGGAAGCTCCTTTCAGCGGCGAATATAATAACCTGTTCGCCAAGGGAGTCTACCATTGCAAACGCTGCAACGCCGCGCTTTACAACTCTGATGACAAATTCAAGTCCGGTTGCGGGTGGCCCAGTTTTGACGATGAGATTAAAGGCGCCATCAAAAGACAAACGGATGCGGACGGGCGCCGAACCGAGATAGTCTGCGCCAACTGCGGCGCCCACTTAGGCCACATTTTCAGCGGCGAACAGCTGACGGATAAGAATATCCGCCACTGCATCAACTCCACCTCCATGATATTTGTCCCGGCCGCAGCCCCGCTCCACCCGCAGAAAGCCTACTTTGCCGGCGGTTGTTTCTGGGGAGTTGAGTACCTGTTTGAGCATAAAACCGGTGTCTTAGAGGCGGTTTCGGGTTACATGGGAGGCTCTCTTGAAGAACCGACCTATCGGGATGTGATCTCCGGCACAACCGGTCATCTGGAAACGGTTGCCATAACTTATGATCCTGCGACAGTAAGTTATGAGGATCTTGCGAAATTCTTTTTTGAAATCCATGATCCCACCCAGGCTAATGGTCAGGGACCGGATGTCGGCTCGCAATATCTTTCCGCTATCTTCTATAAAAACGACGAGGAGAAGAAGATTCTGCATGAGTTAATCGACAAACTCAGAGCCAAAGGCTATGATGTCGTTTCAAAAGTCCTTCCGGCTGAGACCTTCTGGCCGGCCGAGACCTACCACCAGAACTACTATGACCGTAAAAAACAGCGCCCTTACTGTCATATCTATCAAAAGAAATTTTGATTGCTAAACAAATATCTCTGCACTGAACCGCTGCGCCAGCATCAGTACCGGGTTTTAAACCCGAATTTTACCTTAAATTGAGTCGTACGGGCGAATTTTGGTTGATTTTTACCAGGCAAATGATGTAGAAAGCCTCTCTTCCCTCCCTTTTCAAGGTGAAAAGAGCAATTAATGCTTATTATCCCGCTGCTGGAGATAGGCTCAAGATATATTCATAACGATTTTTTTATCAGGTATAGAGGTTTATGTGATGGATAAATGGGCTGAAGCGATGAAAATCTTTACTTTCGGTTTTTCGTCAGTGTTCTTTGTTCTCGGAGCACTTGCCATAACGGTGATTATAACCAGGGTTATAGTTGGGAAATTTGCCCCGAACCCGAAAAAGAAGTAACTATCTTTACATCCGAAACTTAAGGCAACTAATACATAAGATTTTTTATTCAGACCGAGCTTTTTTACGGCCTGAAATCAGAACTTTTTATCCTTTGTTTTTCTAGGAGCTGGTTATGTCAGACACGCTGTTTTCGTATATTAACTCAATGGGTATCTACCATTTGACGGTAGGTAATCTGATCATGTGGATGATCGCCTTCACCTTGATGTTTCTGGCCATTCGTAAAGGTTATGAGCCGCTGCTGCTGATCCCAATCGGCTTCGGCGTCTTCATTGTCAACCTGCCCTTGACGCACCTGATGGAAAATCATAACATTCTCCATATTTTCTACCACTACGGCCTGGAATGGGAGTTAATTCCGCCGATCATCTTTCTCGGCCTGGGCGCCATGACCGATTTCGGTCCGGTTATCGCCAATCCGAAAACCCTGCTCTTAGGGGCTGCGGCCCAGTTCGGTGTCTATATCGCCTTCTTCTTTGCCTTAAGTGTAGGTTTCACTATTCCGGAAGCCTGCTCGATCGGAATTATCGGCGGTGCTGACGGCCCGACGACAATTTTCACAACCGTTGCTCTGGCCCCGCACCTGCTCGGAGCAACCGCAGTGGCGGCCTACTCCTACATGGCCCTGGTACCAGTAATCCAGCCGCCCATCATCAGGGCTCTGACAACAAAAAAAGAACGCCTGATCCGCATGAAACAACTGCGGCCGGTTTCAAAACGTCAGAAGATTATATTCCCGCTGGTTACCTGCGGTCTGGTCTGCCTCTTTGTTCCCGCATCCGCCGCGCTGATGGCAATGTTCATGCTCGGCAATTTCTTTCGTGAGTCCGGAGTGGTTGAACGTCTGAGCGGTGCCGCGCAAAATGAATTGATGAACATTGTTACCATTTTCTTAGGAATTGCGGTCGGCGGCACCATGAGTGCCGAAGCCTTTCTGAACCCTAAAGCGCTGATGGTTTTCGGCATGGGACTGGTCGCTTTCTCTTTCAGTACTATCGGCGGCCTGCTGCTGGCTAAACTGATGAATGTTTTCTCGAAAGAAAAAATCAACCCGATGATCGGTGCCGCCGGAGTTTCAGCCGTACCCATGGCGGCCCGGGTCGTACAGAAAATGGGAACCGACGAAGACCCGCACAACTTCCTGCTGATGCATGCGATGGGGCCCAATGTCGCCGGAGTTATCGGTACCGTAGTTGCCGCCGGCATCTTCCTGACTATGGCTCAATAAAAGTATCCTTAGAACTAATCAGAGTTGCATAAGATACGGGAAAAAATTTGCGAGAGTGGCGGAATTGGCAGACGCACTAGACTTAGGATCTAGCGGTTTTACCGTGGGGGTTCGAGTCCCCCCTTTCGCACCATTTTCTTGTTTCTTATCCACCTTTCATATATAAAGTGTAGACAAGATAATATATTAACGATTCATAGCTGAAAAAGGCAAGACCGATTTTGGTCACAATTTTCAGCAGAGGTTGCTTTCATGAGTGTTACGATTAAAGATATCAGTACTGTGAAAAAAGAGCTGTCGATTGAAATCGGCTCTGAAGAGATCGAAAAAAACCTGGCCAAGACTTACAAACGGCTGCAGAAAAAAGCGAAAATAAAAGGTTTCCGACCCGGCAAGACTCCGTTAAATATAGTTAAGCGGCTCTATCGCGAACAGGCACGGATGGAAGTTATGGAGGAGATGCTCCAGGAGGCTTACAGCGCAGCTTTGCAGGAGCATGACATTGCCCCTATAGCCGCCCCTGAAATTGAAAATGTCTCATTCCCCGAAGACGATACCTCCCTTACCTTCACGGCCAAGGTTGAAATTCTGCCCGAAATTACTCTGGGAACCTACGACGACATTGAACTGGAAAAACAGTCTACCGAAGTTGAAGAGTCCGAAATTGACGCAGAGCTTGAAAAACTGCAGCAGAGCATGGCTCAGTTTAAGACAATCGATGAACGGCCGACCCAGGAGGGTGATACTGTTGAAATCGACTTTGTCGGTCGTCTCAATGGTGAAGAGTTTGAAGGCGGCAGCGCTGAAAACTTCTCCATCGAAATCGGCAGCGGCCGTTTCATCCCCGATCTTGAGCGGCAGCTGGCCGGTCTGGAACTGGAAAAGAGCTGCGATCTTGAAGCAAACTTTCCGGAAGATTACCATAAAGAGGAGCTCGCCGGTAAAAAGACAGTCTTTACGGTCACTGTCAAATCAATCAAAGAAAAGAATCTACCTGAATTAAATGATGATCTGGCAACTCAGATCTCCGGCGGAGAAATGGAGACGGTGGCGGCCCTGCGGGAGAAGATGACTGAATATATCACTTCTTCCAAAAAGGATAAGGTCCGGAACCAGTACACTTCAGAGATTCTTGCGGCCCTGCGGGAACGGGCCGATTTTGAGCTGCCGGAATCCATGTTGAAAGAGGAGCGTGAACGCGCCCTGACCGCCGCCCGTTCACGTTTCACCTCACAGGGAATCGCTCCGGAAAAAGCTGACGAACTGATCAACAGCCACCAGGAACAGATTGAATCCGAGGCCGCAGATACCGTCAAGAACACTTTAATTCTTGAAAAACTGGCTGAACTGGAAAAAATCGAGAGTACATCCGATGAAGTCGGCGAACGTTTTCAGAAGTTTATTCAGAGTTCCGGCAGTAATCCACAGGATATTTTCGAACAATTCAAAGGCCGCGAAAGTGACTTAACTAATATGCTCCAACGTGAAGTTATTATGGATAAAACGATCAACCACCTCCTCGAAAAGGTTTCCTACAAAGAAGCTGTTGCGGAAAAGAGTGAAACCGCAGAAATCGAGGACGAGGCACCCTAAAGTTTTAATTTCGAGGTTATTTATATGAGTTTTCTGCCGATGGTGGTGGAGCAAAGTCCCGGGGGTGAGCGTGCTTACGACATCTACTCCCGGCTGCTGCGCGACCGGATTGTTTTTCTTGGAACCCCGATTGATGATAATGTTGCCAACGCGATTATAGCTCAGCTTCTCTTTCTGGAAGCCGACGATCCGGATAAAGACATTAACATCTATATCAACTCACCCGGCGGTTCAGTGACCGCAGGCATGGCCATCTATGATACCATGCAGTTTGTCAAACCCGATGTCACAACTATATGTGTCGGACAGGCCGCAAGTATGGGGGCCCTACTTCTGGCTGCCGGAGCCGAGGGTAAGCGCTATGCTCTACCACACTCAAGAATCCTGTTGCATCAACCGATGGGCGGTTTTCAGGGACAGGCTTCGGATATCGAGATTCATGCACGTGAGATTTTACGCCTCAAGCAAGACTTAAACATAATTCTGGAACACCATACCAAACAGAACATTAAACGCCTGCAGAAGGACACCGACCGCGATTTCTTTATGTCGAGTGAAGAAGCGGTCGCCTACGGCGTGATCGATGAAGTGATCTCCAAACGTATGGTAGCCGGGGAGGAATAAAAAGGTATGACGCGAAAAAAAGATCAGGAAGTAATGATGCGCTGCTCCTTCTGCGGCAAAAATCAGAATAGTGTCAAAAAACTGATCGCCGGCCCCTCGGTCTTCATCTGCAATGAGTGCGTTGACCTCTGCAATGATATTATTGACGGAGAAAATGAACGTGATACTCTGGCTGATCTGCAGGAGACTCTGATGCCGCCGCGGCAGATTAAAGAGAGTCTGGATGAGTATATAATCGGCCAGGATGAAGCTAAACGCAAACTCGCTGTAGCCGTTTACAACCACTATAAACGCATCGCCTCCCGGGACCTTAAAAGCTCCGATGACGGCATTGAAATTCAAAAAAGCAACATTCTCCTGGCTGGGCCGACCGGCAGCGGGAAGACCCTGCTGGCCCAGACCCTGGCCCGGATTTTAAAGGTTCCTTTCACGATTGTCGATGCAACCAACCTGACTGAAGCCGGTTACGTTGGTGAGGATGTTGAAAACATTCTGGTATCCCTGCTTCAGGCTGCCGACTACGATGTTGAACAAGCCATGCGCGGAATCATCTATATTGATGAAATTGACAAAGTCGCCCGTAAAGGAGACAGCCCCTCAATCACCCGGGATGTCTCCGGCGAAGGGGTACAACAGGCATTGCTCAAAATTCTTGAAGGGACGATTGCCAACGTCCCGCCCAAAGGCGGCCGCAAACATCCCCAACAGGAGTTTATCAAACTCGATACCCAGGATATTCTCTTCATCTGCGGCGGTGCCTTTAACGGGCTTGAAGATATCATCCAGCGCCGTCTCCGGGGCAACACTTTAGGTTTTCAGTCCAAGGTTGAAAAACCAGGTTTCGCGGGCAATGATCCGAGCCGCGATATCACCCCGGCCGATCTTCTTAAATTCGGTCTGATTCCTGAATTTATCGGACGTATGCCGGTAATTGCAAGCCTGGGTGAACTTGATCAGGAGGCCCTGGTCAGGATTCTTACAGAGCCGCGCAATGCTTTGGTCAAACAGTATCGTAAACTCTTTGAGATGGATCAGGTTGAGCTTGATTTCACTCCCGAGGCTCTGGAAAAAGTGGCCCATCTGGCAGTTGAACAGAAGACCGGTGCCCGGGGTTTACGCTCGATTTTGGAGTGTGTCATGAACTCCATAATGTTTGACCTGCCGGAGAGTGATGCGATTAAATGTGTAATTGAGGATGAGGTCATTATCAACGGAGCTCAGCCGCTCTATTTATATGAAAATGAAGATAATCGTAAAAATAAGGCGGAATCAGCCTAAACAGGGCTTTTTTGCCTTGACTAGGACTCTTGGTTTTGCTATAAGGTCGCATACTTTAAGCCATTAAATAAGAAGGGGGAAAGGACTATGACGAAGGGCGAAATGATTGATGCTATTGCTGGGAAATCTGGTGCAACTAAAGCTGATTCAGAAAAAGTTCTGAAAGCATTTACCGAAGTTGTTAAAGAAGAGCTTGGTAAAGGCGAAAAAGTTGCCATGGTTGGATTTGGAACTTTTTATGCCGTTGCTCGTCCGGCTCGTACCGGTCGCAACCCAAGAACTGGCGACAGCATTCAGATTGCAGCTAGTAATGTACCGAAATTCAAGCCTGGTAAAGCTTTAAAAGACAGCTTGAATTAATAAACAAGTGCTGTGCGGGCGGGTAGCTCAGTTGGGAGAGCATCGGCCTTACAAGCCGAGGGTCACAGGTTCGAGCCCTGTTCCGCCTATTGCTATATTTAGGGGGCGTAGTTAAGTTGGTTATAACGCCGGCCTGTCACGCCGGAGACCGCGAGTTCGAGTCTCGTCGCTCCCGCCATTAATTTTAAAAAGAGCTGCTCGCCTGATGGCAAGCGGCTCTTTTTTTTTCAGGAGTTAACGATGGAATACAAAGAAACCCTAAATCTGCCGCAGACCAAGTTCCCGATGCGGGGCAATCTGCCCCAGCGCGAACCTGATACGCTTGCCCGCTGGCGTGAAGAGAAAATCTATGAGCAGATTCTGGAGCGTCACCGGGACCAGACGCCCTTTGTTCTCCACGACGGCCCTCCTTACGCCAACGGCCATCTTCATATTGGTCATGCCCTCAACAAGATTCTAAAGGATATAATCATAAAATCCAAAAGCATGTCGGGCCGGCTCTGTCACTACGTTCCGGGCTGGGATTGTCACGGCCTGCCGATTGAACATCAGGTAGATAAGGATCTGGGCAAGAAAAAAGCCGAGATGTCACAAGCTGAGATCCGCCAGGCCTGCCGGCGCTATGCCGAGAAATTTGTCGCCATTCAACGTGAAGAGTTTGAACGTTTCGGGGTTTTCGGCGAGTGGGACCGTCCCTACCTGACCATGAACTACCCTTATGAGGGTGAGATCGTCCGCGCCTTAAGCCATTTTGTCGCCGATGGAACCCTGGTCAAAAGCAAAAAACCGATCTACTGGTGCGCCCCCTGTTCCACGGCCCTGGCTGAAGCGGAAGTTGAGTATGAGGATGAAATCTCACCCTCAATCTACGTTAAATTTACCTTAACCGAAGATCTCGGTGACCTCTACCCTTTTCTGGCGGGAGTTGAAACGGCGCTGGTAATCTGGACTACGACCCCATGGACCATCCCGGCCAATCTCGCCGTCTGCCTCAATCCCGATTTAGATTACGTGGCGTTACAAACTGACGCTGGGGTTATGATTGTTGCTGCCGGCCTTAAAGATACCTTCATTGCTGAAACCGAGCTTAAAGAGGTTGAAGTTCTGGGTACGATTGAGGCCTCGGCATTGGAAAATCGTACTTGCCAGCACCCGCTTTATGACCGCAAATCACTGGTCATTCTCGGTGATCATGTAACGCTTGAAGCGGGCACCGGTTGTGTCCATACAGCCCCCGGACATGGGCATGAGGATTACGAGGTCGGCCTGCGCTACAACCTGGAGGTCTACGCTCCGGTTGACGATCGCGGCTGCTTTACCGATGAGGTTGAATTCTTTGCCGGCCAGTTTGTCTTTAAAGCTAACCCGAATGTTATCGAAAAGTTAAAAGAGTTTGGTAAACTGGTCGCGGAGAAACCTTTAAGCCACTCCTATCCGCACTGCTGGCGCTGTAAAAAACCGATCATTTTCAGATCCACGGAACAGTGGTTTATCTCCATGGAAAAGGGAGGGCTACGGCAAAAAGCCCTGACCGAAATCAACCAGATCGAATGGATTCCGTCATGGGGCCGGGAACGCATCTACGGCATGATCGAAAACCGTCCCGACTGGTGTGTCTCCCGCCAGCGTATCTGGGGCGTACCGATAACAGTTTTTAACTGCGAAAAATGCGGCCACGTGGTCGCCGATGAAAAAATCATGCTTCAGATCGCCGATCTTTTTACTGAACACGGAGCTGATATCTGGTTTGAAAAGGAGGCCGCTTTTTTCCTGCCCGACAATTTCACCTGTGCCGCCTGCGGGGCAACAGAATTTGTCAAAGAGGGCAATATTCTTGATGTCTGGTTCGATTCGGGTGTCAGTTTCGCTGCGGTTCTGCAGAACCGCGACTACCTGGGCGGGATTCCTGCAGATCTCTATCTTGAGGGCAGTGACCAGCATCGGGGCTGGTTTCACAGCTCACTTCTGGCCGCCGTCGGCATAACCGGCAAGGCCCCATACAAATCGGTACTGACCCACGGCTTTGTCGTCGACGGCAAGGGCAAGAAGATGTCTAAGTCATCCGGCAACGTGGTGGCCCCGGAAAAGATAATCAAACGCTACGGAGCTGAAATTTTACGACTCTGGGTCGCGGCCCAGGACTACCGGGATGATATCAGAATCTCGGATGAGATTCTCTCCCGACTGGTTGAAGCCTACCGCCGAATCCGTAATACTTTCCGATTTCTCCTGGGGAACTTAAACGATTTCAACCCGGCAACCGATACGCTTGCCTATGACGAACTCCAGGAGATCGATCGTTATATCCTGCATGAGCTGCAGAAACTCCAGAAACGGGTGCTCAAAGCCTATGATGATTATGAATTTCATATCATCTACCATGCTATTCACAACTTCTGCGCCATAACCTTAAGCAGCTTCTACCTTGAGATCGGCAAAGACCGCCTCTATACTCTGCGCCCCGATAATCCGGTGCGCCGTTCCACCCAGACCATACTCTACACAGTCTTAAACACCCTGGTCCGACTCTGCGCCCCGATCCTGGCCTTTACCACAGATGAAGTCTGGCCGTTTATACCCGGGAGTAAAGCGGACGAAAGTATTCATCTGCACGAATTTGTTGAACTGCCGCAGGAATATGAAAACAGCAAACTTGCCGCTACCTGGGATGAACTTTTAAGCCTGCGCCGCCAGGTTCTGAAAGTGCTTGAAGGCGCTCGCCAGGAGAAAGTTATCGGCAATTCTCTCGAAGCCCGGGTTGAACTTAAAGCCAAGGGACAGAGTGGAGTTTTGTTAAAACGTTATCAGGCGCAGCTGGCTGATATCTTTATCGTTTCACAGGTTACGCTGGAGGATTTAGCTGATGATGACTGCGGCTCGGAAGATAATCCTGAACTGAAAGTTGAAGTCAAACCCGCAGCCGGAGATAAATGCAACCGCTGCTGGTGCTACAGTGAAGAACTGACCCCGGCTGCGGCCGAATTTCCAGAAATCTGCCCCAAATGTCTTACACAACTGGTCTAAAAGGAAATCAATATGTTCAAACATCTGCATTATACCGAGGTTGCCGCAGAAAAAGTAACCGTTGAAGGGGCGGACAAAGTAACTGTCCGCTGGGTTATCGACGAAACTGACGGTGCCCCCACTTTCGCCATGCGTATTTTCGAGTTCGAACCGAACGGTCATACACCTTACCACTCACATGACTGGGAGCATGAAATTTTCATTCTGGCGGAAGATGGACACCTGACCATCGAAGGCGAAAAAAAGCCGATAAAACCCGGCGATGTGGTCTTTATACCAGGCGGAACCATGCATAATCTGACGGCGGGCAGCAAAGGTCTGCGAATGATGTGTCTGGTTCCCGTCGGATGTAAGTAAAAAAAACTGTAAACAAGGTTTATTTCCGGCTCGGCCGGGAAGGTAAAATCATGATAAATTTACAGACCAGTGATTTAAGGATTCGCGAAACCCGGCATCTGTCACCGCCGGCGGTTCTGCTGAATAAATATCCTCTGGTTGAAGATGATTCCAGGTTCGTTTTAGAAAGTCGGCTGGCGATTGCTGAGATTCTGGCCGGGAATGACTCAAGACTTCTGGTAGTTGCCGGCCCCTGCTCTATTCACGACCCTGAAGCCGCGGTGGAATATGCCCAACGGCTCCAGGAACTGGCCCGACTTTATCCAAAAGATCTCTTGGTGGTAATGCGGGTCTATTTTGAAAAACCGCGAACCGTGGTCGGCTGGAAGGGCCTGATTAACGACCCCGGAGTTGATGGCAGTTTTGCCATTAATGAAGGCCTGGAGATTGCCCGTAAACTGCTGGTGGAGATTACCAATCTCAAAGTGCCTGCGGCAACCGAATTTCTGGATACGATTATCGGGCAGTTTATTGCTGATCTGATCAGCTGGGGAGCGGTCGGCGCCCGCACGACTGAAAGCCAGATTCACCGTGATCTGGCCTCCGGATTATCGATGCCGGTGGCTTTTAAAAACGGTACTGCCGGTGATATTCAGGTGGCAATCGATGCGGTTCGGGCGGCCCGGACCCCGCAGTGGTTCCCCTCAATCACCCGGGAAGGAGTTGCAGCCATTCTCGCAACCAAAGGCAATGAGTGGGGTCACATTGTTTTACGGGGCGGCAGCAAAAGCGGTCCCAATTACAAAGCCGCCGAAGTAAAAAAGGCGGTAGCTCTACTTGAGAAAGCAAGCCTGCCGCCCTTCCTGATGATTGACTGCAGCCATGGCAACAGTTTCAAGGATCACTTAAAACAAATCGAAGTAGCCGCTGACGTGAGCCGCCAGATTGCCGCCGGCACATACGCTATCTGCGGGGTCATGCTGGAGAGTCATCTGGTTGCCGGGAAACAGCAGTATACAGATAAAACCTCATCCTGCTACGGCCAAAGTATTACCGATGCCTGTATCTCAATCGAACAGACCGCAGATATTTTCGCTGATCTGGCCGCGGCCGTCAGGTGCCGCCGGGAAATTCTGCAAGGATAAGAGTAAACTTTTCATTAACTTAAAGAGTGGCCGGAGATCTTAAGCCGACCCCGCTCCCGTAAGCTCGAGATAATGCTCCTCGCTGATTACGTTAATACCGAGTTGCGCGGCTTTCTCAATTTTTCGGGCGCCGACTTTCTCTCCGCACACCAGGTAATCAGTCTTTGAACTAACCGACTTCTGAACCCGGGCTCCAAACCGGCGCGCGTTATCCTCAATCTCTTCCCGGCTGCCGCTTTTCAGTGTTCCGGTAAAAACCAGTCCCTTACCCTTAAACAGATGTTCATCAATTGCGGTCGTTGTCGGTTCAGTCAAGCGCAGATTAAAACCTAAACCCATCAGGTGTTTGATCTCAGAACGGCGCTGCTTGATACCAGTTACAATATTTTCCGCGGTGAGCTCGGCAAAACCTGCTATTGCTGCCACATCTTCAACCTCAACCCCGTCGATCAAGCGGGGTAAAGAAATTTCATTGAGCAGCCGACGACTGTCGCCGCGCCCGAGAGAGGGGATACCGAAAGCTGCGAGAAAACGCCAATCATCAACCTCCTTGCTACGGCTCAACTGCAACGCGGCAAAAAGGTTTTTCGCCTGCTGCGGGCCGAAATCAAAGGCCAGAAAATCATTCTCCCGCAGGGCATAAATCTTCTCCAGAGTATCACAGCTATTTTCTACCAGACGCCGGATCGTCTTAATTCCGAACCAGTCGACCGTACCCAGGGTCTTAAACCAGTGCCAAATCTGCTGTTCCACCTGAGCCGGGCATTGCGGGTTGCGACACTTCAGAAAATCATTATTCCAGACCAGCACCCCATGACAACTGGGACAATGCTCCGGCAACCGCAATTCAGGAGCTTTTTTTATAACTTTTTCAAGTTTGGGAATTACCTCACCACTGCGGATGATCTCAATCAAGGCTCCCGGCCCCAGATTTTTCTCTTTCACCATTCCAGCGTTATGAGCAGTTACCCGGCGGATAGTAGCCCCGGAAATATTAACCGGAACAACCTCCAGAACCGGGGTCACCGTTCCGGTTCGGCCGACCTGCCAAACGATATCAACAACTTCAGTGCGGGCGGTTTCACCTTTACTCTTAATCGCGATCTGCCAACGATAGTGATGATCGGTATGGCCCAAAATCTCCTGTAAGCTGATATCGCTGATCTCAGCTACAAGACCGTCGAGCGGATAATCGGTCTGACTTTCGAGAACTTCCCTGATTTTATCCAGTTTGTCCAAAAGTTCAATCCCGCTCCCCTGCCATGCCGGCAGCCGGCAATAAGGCACAAACTGTACGGCTCCGGCGGTCAGGGCTTTTTCCGCATAAGGGTTCAAGGTATCAGAGTTTATAATTCCGACCACAAGATTGCGGGGATGCTCAAAATGCGCCATCAGGTATTCGTTGAAATATGAATTTGTAATCACGATTTCACCCAGACCCTGACCCCGACCGCCAATCGCAACTACCCCCTTTGTAAAAGCCGAGCTGATCTCGTAACCGGTTTCACCATTACCCCGGGTCGCGAAAATCTGACCGTCGTCCCGAGCTGCGAGACCGTCAAGTTTGGCCGTCAGGCGGATTTCCGGCTGAGGCCGGTTGTACTCAACCGCACTTTTCTCGGCTCTTTCGATAAAACGCTTCAGGGCCTCCTGAGTGTAAGCTTTTTCCGTCGAAAGCATGGGCTTAGGATGGCGAATTTCACGGCGCCCGGAAAATTTCTCCGGTTCAATATGATGCAAAAAAAAGTGCTCCGGCGCCAGACTGCGAAGCTCTTCAGTAAGGTTGTCATACTCGACATCACTAATCAGAGGTTGCCCCTGGCGATAGGCATTATTATAGTTCTCAAGTTTTGCAACCAGCGTCTCAATTGAGATATTATTTGGTTTTACAGGCATAGTTTATAGCTTCCCGGATAAATATGGCGTCAATAAAAACAGCAAATTAAAATAGTTGCAATCTTAAGTCAATGGTAATAACCTGTTCGCAACAGAAAAAAGATCAATCATTATTAATGATTTTCAAGCACCGGTGTCAACTTCTTTTCCCAGCGACCTTAATTTTCACGACCTCAACAAGGAAGATTCATGAATATTGTTCTCATTGAAGAAACCGACTTTATCGGCCCGCACCGGGTACTGCTGCAGGAACGTCAAGCCCGGCATGTTATAAAGGTATTGCGGGCCAAAGTCGGCGACAGAATTAAAACCGGACTGGTCAACGGCAAAACCGGGGATGGCCTGATTTGTGCTGTCAGTGACTTTCGAGTCGAACTCGAAGTTGAACTCACCGATCCGGCCCCGGAAGCATTGCCCATAACCCTGCTTCTGGCCCTGCCGCGGCCCAAGGTTTTCAAACGGGTATTAAGTGCAGCTGTGACCATGGGAGTTAAGAAGATATTTATTTTTAATACCTGGCGAGTTGATAAAAGCTACTGGCAGACACCCCTGTTGCGGGATGATAAATTAAATGAGATCTGTCTTTTAGCCCTTGAGCAGGCGGTCGATACCAAACTGCCAGAAATAACCCTTAAACCTCTTTTTCGCCCCTTTGTTGAAGATGAAGTCCCAAACTTGGCCCGGAGGCACGAAAATACCTGGCTCCTGCACCCGCATTCAGGCCCGGCTGCAGGTATAAAATATGCCCCCCTTAATTCCGCTTTGATCGCAATCGGGCCTGAAGGCGGCTTTATCTCCTTTGAGGTGGAGATGCTGAAAAAAGCCGGTCTTAAACAGTTCTCTTTAGGATCCCGTATCCTGCGGGTCGAGCAGGCCGTACCCGCAGCTTTGGCCCCTTTTTTGCTGAGTACAACTTTATAGGTTACGCTGAAAACCCAAAAAGACAAGGTATTTTCGATGTGTGAAGAGAAGATAATAATCCCGGCCCCAAACATTCTGGAGGGGATGCTGACCCGGAAAACTGGTAGCCGCAGAAAGATCAAGAAACTGTTCAGATCAGCCTGAGCGATGGTTTGCTGTTGATATCCGAAGACCCATTTCTAATGGATACAATAGATGAAAAAAGAAGTTGCAATTACTGGCTGATATGTTAGGGAAAGATAGTTTTAATCTTGTGACAACAGCTAATCTTGGAGAGGACTGACTATGCAGATAACCTCAATTTTAGTACCCACCGATTTCTCCGAAGACTCCTATTATGCTTTAGGTCATGCAATTGAGATTGCCAAACACCGCCAGTGTTCACTGACCATACTTCATGTCAACCACGATGAAAGCATGCTCTACCACTATCTTAGTGAAAAGGAGTACGCAAAGCTCAAACAGGGAGCTCTGGATGATGCCCGGATTGAGCTTGAAAATCTGGTTAAACGTTTTCCTGAATTAAAGGAGATCTCCTACTCTTACCATATCCGCCGAGGTATTCCCTACGTCGAGATCCTGGATGAGCTTGATAAAAACCCTGTTGATCTGGTGGTCATAGGCTCACACGGGCGTTCTAACCTGGCTTTGAAATATTATTATGGAACGACGGTTGAAAAAATTGTCCGCCGGGCTAGAACCAGCATTCTTGTCACTAGAACTCCGGAGAAAAAGCAGCAATCATAGATTATAAATTTTCTAACCGCAGAATAATAAGGAAAGATTCATGACTAAACCGGAAGAAAAATCAGAACAGGAACAGGATGCAATACTACAGGAAATTATCGCTGAAGAGAGCGGTGAGATCCGGGTTCTCCATGGTTTTGAACGTCATCTGGTACCGATTATAGCGGTTATCTGGTCACTCTTTCAACTTTCGGTATCAAGTTGGCTACTGCTGGATTCCATTGCGATTCGGGCAATTCACTTGGCCTTTGCTCTGGTTCTCCTCTTTCTCAATATTCCTTTCTTCAAAAAACCCCACTCCTTTCTCAAATTCCTCTCGGCCCGTAATCACATCTCCTGGAATGACTACCTCTGCGCCATTCTGGGTGCCGTAAGCGCCATGTATCTCTACGTAAACTGGGAAAATATCGCCAACCGTTCCGGAATGCCGACAACTATGGACGTAGTGTTTGGCGTTAT
>JAGGTT010000123.1 GCA_021163565.1 Candidatus Tharpella sp. | reverse complement strand
GGCCGAGGTCGATAAATTGGCCCATAATTTTTGCGGTCGCCCCCCAGATAGTATGGCCGTTGATTTTGAAAGCCCGTTGCGGTGACAGTTGTCGGCCGTTAAAGTAGTAAAAGTCTATCTCATTTTCTGGTCGCAGGAAATCGTTAACTGTCAGGCTGATGAGGCAGTCAACCTCATCTCCGGAGAGATTAAATTTGTAGGGGTAGGGGATCGTCCCGACAAAGGGCGAAACGAGAAAGCCGGTAGATGTATTAACTTCATCAAGGCCGCCGAAGATGGTAATATCAATCTCTTTAACTCCGATCTCTTCTTCGGTTTCCCGAATGCTGGTAACGGTCAGGGAACTGTCCGTACTCTCTTTGACGCCGCCGGGAAAAGAGATTTCACCTTTGTGGTTTCGAACCATCTGGGAGCGCTTGATAAACAGTATCTTTAAGAGTTCATTCTCAATGTAGAGCGGACACAGAACCGCCGCCCGGACGCCATCGGTTGTGGCCTGCGTTTGAGGTTGGTAGCTGGCATAAAAATCGGCGAGTCGTCCCAGTGGCATAAAAATCTCGTTCCGGTATATTCCGGTACCGGTTGTAAGGTTGGTTTTATATTATGTGGGTACCTTGAAAAATTGCCTTTTCCCCCAATTGCTGCGTTGAATTCAAATTTTAATCCTCAAAATACTCAATGTATTTCTGTGGTTAAAATCTTCGTTCGCCTTGCACTAGAATAAAAATTCTAATTTTTCAAGACACCCATGCTCCTTGTCTTGAAAAATAGCAGAAGCCTATTTACAAAGCAATCTCTTTTTTGTTGAGAGACTCTTAACTTGGGCAATATTTTTAATTAACCGGGCCGGAGAAACGGGCCTGCGCCTGGAGATAGAACTCTTTTTCAAGATCGTGATGGCGGGGCGAGAAATGAAAAAGTTTGAGGCGTCTGACTTTAGCTTCATGCGCCAGCTCGCCCGCCTGAGTTGCGGTCAAATGGTGACTGCTTTCGGCCTTATCAGCTGCGGAGTCGAGAAACGCAGCTTCGCAAAGCAGCAGGTCGGCGTTGGCGATCAGCGGCAGGAGACGGTTCCGGTTTTCAGAGTTGAAGCCGATATCGGTAACGTAGGCGATCTTGCGGCCCGGCTTGGTGATGGCAATGGCACCGGCAAGTTCTCTGACCGGATAGCAGGTTCCGGCAACTTCGATTTCAGTATCATCAGCCGTGTCGGACTGCAGGGTCTGTCGCATCTGCGTGAGCCAGGGCCCTGGTTTCAGATGACGGCGCTGCAGCTCCTCCGGGCGGAAATTAACCTGGATAGACTCATTCAGGGTGAAAGCGAGGCAAGGGGTGCCATGATCTAAGGTGACAGCTTTAATCAGGAAAGTCGGGCCGGCAAAGATTGTGTTATCGGTTCGGTCGTAAGTGATCAGAGATCCCGGCTTAAATTTATCGGCACATGCAAAAGTGCATTTTTCCATAAATTGTCTATGGACGGCGTGAACCGTGATAAGCATCTCGTAGTGGGCGGTCAGATTCCACTGGTAGCCCAGGAGTTTGTGGCCGATCATCTCGATGATGCCGGGCGGGCCGTAGAGATTAAGATGCCGGGGCCGGTTCAGGGTGGTGCGCAGCAGCTGGTCGAAGCCGATCAGATGATCGATATGGCCGTGGCTGATAAAGATATGGCTCGCCTGGAGAATTTTTTTGGGCGGCAGATTATGCAGATCTCCGAGATCAAAGAGAAGTCCCTGACCACTATAATTGTGGTAGAGGAAAAATCCCGGGTCGCCGAAAGGTGGGTTGAGGGCTTCAATGTTCCAGGGTGGGAGCAAAAGATTTTCTCACTTTCTTGAATTAATACGCTAGTCGGAATTAAACCGGAGACCAAACTGTACTCGTAAACAAAAACGGTCAATTTGTCAATAAATTGTGGCGAGATTAAATTGTATCTGTTCAGTCATTTTGCCGGTTCGGGTTGTTTTTTCCGTGTTAGTCTCCCGGCCTGGTCATTTCAAAAGGTTAGATCCGTGGGAATGCTACCCCCTCCCAGGTTCTGTCCTCCCTGCCGGTCGGGACAGCCCGGGGCTCCCCCAGACCTAACCTCCTGAAATAACGAAGGCCTAACGACAAGACACTGCAAAAACAACCCGAACCTGTTTCGAGACATCAGGCAGAGCTAACCAGTTACATTAAATTTTACATTAAGAGTTAGAGTCCCGGACAGCAGTGATGAAAACCATATTTTTTTCATAAACTGTCTGTACTTCAATTCAAAATCCCGGTTTTACCGTTTTTATTGTAGAGTTTTATGAGAAATTAGTAATTTTGTTGCGAAAACTTGAAAAAATATGTTAGAATATTGACTTTTCAAGAAAGAAGTACCATATTTATCAGGAGAATTCAGTTAAATGTCATCTTTACGCGATACTTTTCTGCCGCGCTGTATGGCGATTGCTATCGGCAGCCTGCCGCAGGTCGATATTGAATCGACCCTCGACTTAATTGCCGCGAATCTGCCGGAGGCTCCATTCTGGCCGCAGCTGCCGAACCGTTCATTCCTTGAGGGGATGTATGTGCAGTATGGTGAAGGTCTGCCCGGGGCGGTATTAGACTGTGATGCTGAACGTTTTTATGTGGATCCCGACCGGGCTGGTTTCGCGGAGGAGTTGACCGCTTTTTACGAGGCCGTCATCACGAATGATCTTGACTATTTTGCCATCGGCCGGGAACGTTCGGTCGGATTGTGGCAGGGAATTGAAGCTCTGGCTCTTCGTTACCGTGACCGGACTCCGCTTCTGGTCAAGGGACATGTTACCGGGCCGGTTAGTTTCGGACTTGGGGTGACAGACAAGCAAAAGAGATCGATTATCTACGATCCAACATTGATTGATGTCGTGGTGAAGCAGCTTAATTTTAAAGCCCGCTGGCAGGAGGCTTTTTTAGAGCGAGCTTTTCCCGGCGTGCCGACCCTGACATTTTTTGATGAACCCTACATGATCTCCTTCGGCACGGCTTTCTGTACCCTCTCGCGAGAGGTGGTGCGTGATCTTTTGAATGAGGTCAGCGCCGGGCTTAACGGTTTGACCGGGGTCCATTGCTGTGGCAATACCGACTGGTCTCTGCTGCTCGATACCAGGGTTGATTTATTGAATTTTGATGCTTATGAATTTGGTGACAACCTGTTACTCTATCGGAAAGAGCTGGAGAAATTTCTTTTAGCCGGCGGTTATCTGGCCTGGGGCGTGGTTCCCACCAGTGAGGCCATCGATAATGAGGACGAAGAGTCGCTTTTTATCCACCTTCTTGATCAGGTCAATCGTTTGAGCAGTCCTGCACTGCCGCTGGAAAAGATTCTTGCCCGGAGTTTTGTTTCACCAAGTTGCGGTGCCGGCTCATTGACCCCGGCCCGGGCGGTTCGTGCTTTTGAGTTGACCCGGAAACTTTCCGAACGGTTACGGGCGTTTTGTAAATTTTAGGTAACTGTTCAGCGTATTTTTTAGCAGAAACTTGGGACATGACCTGATTTTTCGAAGGAAATCGGGATCGTGTACCCGGTTTCTGTGGGTTAGCTGAACAGTTACAATTTTTGTTTGCTTAATTTTATTTAAATACACTGGAGGTATTGGTGAGTAATAATAAGAAAAAACGGGATGAGGATCAGCCTCTGCCCGATAATAATAGTGAAGAAGATGCAACGGTTGAAGATGGTACGGAACCCGAGCCGAAACCCGAGACCGAGGATAAAGCTGCGGCCGAGGTTGACGGAACCGCTGCGGCCGAAGATAATTCAGACCTTGAGGCCGCCCTTGCGGGTATCGAGGAAGAGGGGGCGGATGAGGCTCCCGCTGGTGATAACGGTGACGGTGAAGAGCTCGTTTTGCCGGATGAACTACCCCTGTTGCCGGTACGTGATGTAGTGGTTTTTCCCTTTATGATTATGCCGCTCTTTGTCGGTCGCGAGGCCTCAATCAAAGCGGTTGAAGAGGCCTTGTCCGGGGATCGTTTAATCTTCCTGGTGACCCAGAAGGATCTGCGCGAGGAGAATCCCGATCGGGGTGGGGTTTACCGGGTTGGCACCATCTCAATGATTATGCGGATGCTGAAACTGCCTGATGGGCGCGTGAAGATTCTGGTGCAGGGTCTGGCAAAAGCGGCGATAACCGAGGTTGTGCAGCGCAAACCGCTATTTCGGGTGCGGATTGAGAAGCTGGAAGATATTGAAAAAGACAAGCTTGATTTAAAAACTGAAGCGACCATGCGCAGTGTCAAAGAGCGTCTGGAGAAAGCGATCTCTTTGGGTAAGCCGGTTGCGCCCGAAGTGGCGATGATCCTTGATAATATTAATCTGCCCGGTCGGCTCGCGGATCTGGTAATCTCCAATCTCGGGGTCAAGCTCAACATCGCCCAATCATTCATGGAGGAGCAGAACGGGGTTAAACGGCTGAACAAGGTTAATAAAATTCTCGGCAAGGAACTTCAGGTTTTAGGGATGCAGGCCAAGATTCAGAATCAGGCCAAAGCCGAGATGACCAAGACTCAGCGAGACTATTTCTTGAAAGAGCAGATGAAGGCGATACGTCATGAGCTTGGCGATAACGAAGATCGCTCGGCTGAGATGGAGGAGCTCCGGGATAAGATCAAAAAATGCAAGATGCCGAAAAGTACTCAGGAAGAGGCAAACAAGCAGCTCGGTCGACTTGAACGGATGCATCCGGATGCCGCTGAAGCCAATATCATCCGAACCTATATCGACTGGATGATTGATATCCCCTGGCATAAAAAAACGCGTGATAACATGAATCTGACCAAAGCCCGGAAAATCCTGGCCGAAGATCATTATGGTCTGGAAAAAATTAAGCAGCGGATTATCGAATATCTCGCGGTCTGCAAATTGAAAAAGAAACTGCGCGGGCCGATCTTGTGTTTTGTCGGTCCTCCCGGAGTCGGAAAAACCTCACTCGGAAAATCGGTAGCCCGGGCTCTGGGGCGAAAATTCTACCGTTTGTCGCTTGGGGGAATGCACGATGAAGCCGAGATTCGCGGGCATCGGCGCACCTATATTGGGGCTTTGCCGGGGCGCATTATTCAGGGTCTGAAACAGGCCGGAACCATAAACCCGGTCTTCATGATGGACGAGATTGATAAAATAGGTAATGATTTTCGCGGAGATCCGGCTTCGGCCCTGCTTGAGGTTTTGGATCCGGAACAGAATTCAGCATTCAGCGATCACTACATCGGGGTGCCTTACGATCTTTCGAATGTTATGTTTATTACGACGGCGAATTCTCTGGAGCCGATCCCGGCTGCTTTAAGGGATCGGATGGAAATCATTGAACTCTCCGGTTACACCGATGAGGAGAAACTTAACATCGCCCGGCGCTACCTGATTCCCCGGCAGATGGAGGAGAACGGTATCAGTGATAAATATATATCGTTTTCCCGGCCGGCTCTGCTTACTTTAATCAACAGCTACACGATGGAGTCCGGGGTGCGTAACCTGGAGCGCGAAATCGGTTCAGTCTGTCGTAAGATCGCGACCCGGGTGGCGGAGAAGGAGAAGGTTGGCAAAACCATGATCAGTCCGTCATCTCTACATCGTCTTTTAGGGCCGGTTATGTTTCTGCCCGAGGGCGGCCAGGGCGAAGATCAGGTCGGGGTCGCAACCGGTCTCGCCTGGACTCCTTACGGCGGAGTTGTATTGTTGGTCGAAACTTTGTTAATGCCGGGTAAAGGCGGTCTCTCGCTGACGGGTCATCTTGGTGATGTGATGAAAGAGTCGGCCCAGGCGGCGATGAGTTTTATCCGTTCGCGTTCGCGGGAATTCGGGATTGATGCCAAAGTTTTTCAGGAGAACGATATTCATGTCCATGTACCGGCGGGGGCGACTCCGAAAGACGGGCCTTCGGCCGGGGTGACAATGTTAACCTCGATTCTTTCAGCTTTGACTAAAATACCGGCCTACCGCAATGTTGCGATGACCGGTGAATTAACACTGGCGGGCCGGGTTATGCCGATTGGTGGTTTGAAGGAAAAAGTTTTGGCGGCTCTGCGTTTTGGAGCAACGACAATCTTAATTCCTTATGATAACCGCAAAGACTTAGAAGAGATTCCGGCTAATATTCGCAAACAGTTGACGATCATTCCGATTAAAATGGCAGACGAAGTGGTAGCCCATACCTTGACGAAAAAGTTAAAGCCGCTACCGCAAAAGCGTCAACGTAAACCGGCTGCAAAAAAGGGTGCCAGTGCAAAGTCAAAAACCAAGTAGAAATCATTCCGGTCTGCCGGAAACGGTGGCTGACTGGGGTGAGTTCGGTTTTATTGAAGCTTTATGCCAGCGTCTGCCGCCGGCCTCAGGAGCTTTGCGGATCGGGATTGGCGATGATGCCTCCTGGTGGCGGCCGGAGTCCGGTAACGGGATCTTGACGACTACCGATATGTTGGTTGCCGGGGTTCATTTTGATCTCTCTTATACCTCGGCCGCCGATCTCGGCTACAAATCTCTGGCCGTAAATCTGAGTGATCTGGCCGCTATGGGTGCCAAGCCGGTTTGCGTTTATCTTTCTTTGGGTTTACCTGCGGCATTGAAAAAGACCTGGCTTGATGAGTTTATCGACGCTTTTTTAGAGCTGGCGGAGGTTTATGATGTCCAGCTTGCGGGCGGAGATACGGTCGCCGCCCGGGAACTGGTAATTTCAGTAACCTTGAACGGCTTGGCTCCGGCGCCGTCACCGTTGTTGCGGAGCGGAGCGGTTGTTGGTGATGATATCTATGTTTCGGGAAGTATCGGCGACAGTTTTTTAGGTCTGCAGCTTCTGCAGGGGTGTCTGCAACCTGACACCAATGCTTCTGCCGCCACCGATTTTTTACAATCACGTCACTTGCGGCCCCAGGCCCGGATTGCTCTCGGAGAGCTGCTGGCGGCCTCCGGAAGGGTCAGTGCGATGCTTGATGTAAGTGATGGTGTGGTGGCAGATCTTGATCATATTCTAGTCGCTTCCGGAGGGCTTGGTGCCGAAATTGAGGGCCGGAGAATACCGCTTTCCCCGGCGGCCCGGCAGTTTGTTGCCGCGGGCCGGATCGCTTTACGGGATCTGTTGACCGGTGGCGAAGATTATGAGTTGCTCTTCACCGCAGCTCCGGCCGGGCGGCAAAAAATAGCCGAGATTGCGACGAGGACCGGGGTTGATCTGACTCGAATCGGTCAGATTACAGAGAAGGATACGATTTTATTGTTTGCTAACGGGGTTTTTGAAGAGTTGAGCGGCAGGGGCGGTTATGACCATTTCCACAATTAAACTGGCTGATCTTGAAGTGAACCAGTCGGTTGATATGCAGCTTTTGATCCGGCGTAAAAATCTGGCTCAGAGCCGTAACGGTAAGGATTATCTTAATCTTAAACTGGGTGACAGCAGTGCCGAGATCTCAGCTTTTCTCTGGGACGATGCCGCCCGCGCCGATGCCGGCCTGAAAGAGGGTGACTGTGTTCATATAAAGGGGCGCAGTCAGGTTTTTAACGGCAAGCTTCAGCTTACTTTAAACTTTATTGAATCCTGGCAGGGGTCCATCGATCCGCGCAATTTTCTCCCGCAGACGGATAAACATATTCCCACCATGCAGCGTGATCTGCTCCAGATTGTTGCCGATATTCGCGATCCCTGGCTTAAACGTCTGGCCCAGGCATTTTTTGTTAAAGATCAAAAGTTTGTTGAAGATTTTGCTCTGGCTCCGGCCGCCAAAGCGATGCATCACGCCTGGCTCGGAGGCCTGCTTGAACATACCTTAAGTGTCGCCCGTCTGGCTCTGCAGGTAACTCCACTCTATCCTCAGATAAATGCTGATCTGGTTCTGATTGGAGCCCTGCTCCACGATATCGGCAAGGTTCGTGAGCTTGTTTATGAGCGCAATCTTGACTACTCGACTGCCGGTCGTCTTTTAGGTCATGTTATGATCGGGGTACAGATGATTCAGGAAAAAGCCAAAACCATTAAAGATTTTCCCGATTCAACCCTGATGCTGGTCGAGCATATGATGTTGAGTCATCACGGCGAGTATGAGTACGGTTCACCAAAAAGGCCGAAAACACTGGAGGCCATTCTCTTAAATTTCATCGATGATATCGATGCCAAAATCGTCGCCGTCAGCACCCACCTTGAAACCGACAAGGCGACAGATTCCGACTGGAGTGATTTCCATCGTCTCTTCGGCCGGGCTTTCTATGCCGCACCGCTGTCGAACAGTCTGGAAGATGCCACTTCGACCTCTACCGCGGAATCTGGTTCAGCCATCCCATCTGCAACGCCCAAGTTATTTTAGCCACAGACAAACACCGACTTTGAAAATTTTGTCTCCCTTGACAAGGGGTCTGGCCATTACTATTTTAGCCCCGTTAGCACTCTTTTAGTTTGAGTGCCAGCGGGGTTTTTATTTTGTATCAGGCTTGAATTTTTTTAAGGGATGAAGCAGGTTTTTTATGGGCATCTTGTCGGCACGCCAGATTAAGGTTCTGCAGGCTGTGATTGTGGTGTATATTCACAGCGGTGAGCCGGTGGGTTCACGGACTTTATCTCGTAGTTCAGCTTTTCAGTTGAGCCCGGCAACCTTGCGTAATGTTATGGCCGATCTTGAGGATGAGGGATTTTTATGTCAGCCGCATACCTCGGCGGGACGTATCCCTACGGATCAGGGTTTTCGTTTTTACGTTAATAACCTGGCGGGAATGGCCGCAGTTTCACCCGCAGCCAGATTGCATGTCAGAGAGCATCTGGAGGTCGTGGGCGGCCGCCTGGAAGAGGTTCTGCATGATGGTGTTCTGACACTGGCCCAGTTGACCCCTTATGTCGGTGTTGTCAGTATGCCTGATTTTCGGCAGATGATTATCCGCCATATCCGTTTCGTAAAACTCCATGAGCGGCGTATTCTGGCGGTAGTGGTTTCGGTTTCGGGAGCGGTGCAGAATGTTCTGTTTGATTCTGATACCAATTTCTCACAGGATCAGCTTAATCACTCTTCCAATTATCTGAATGCATTGCTTGGTGATCTGACTTTAAGTGGCATCAAGCGTAAAGTTCTGCAGGAGATGGCCAGTGATAAGCGCGGTTATGACGAACTCTTTAAGCAGGTTCTGGCTTTAAGTAAAAGTTTTTTTGCCAAGGATCCGGAGCAGCAGAGTGACGTCATGCTGGACGGCAAACTCAACCTTCTGGAACATCCCGAGTTCGCCGATGTCGAGCGTATGAAGAATATCTTCAGGGCTTTCGAAGAGAAGGGTTCAATCCTTAAAATTCTTGACGGAGCTTTGGGCGGAGAACAGCTGCGGGTGATTATCGGCTCAGAGAGTTGTTGTGAGGATATGCGTCACTGCTCGCTGGTGACAGCTGAATATGGCCGTGTGGATCGAACTTTAGGCCAGATCGGGGTGATCGGCCCGACCCGGATGGATTATTCACGTATTATTCCCTTAGTGAACTATATAGCTGATGCCATGAGTCGGCGTCTGCAGAATTGATTGGAGCCCGGATTACCCGGTTGAAATTGAAGGTTTTAGTTGAGAGCTAAAAATAATTTGTAACTTCCCAGTAACTGACGTTAATTTGGAAGTTTGCTTCGCCCTCAAGCCAGCCGGTACACGATGCGTTTTGCGGCAAAGCCGCTACAACGGCGATCATGTCCCGTATCGAGATTAAACGAGTTACTTAATTAATATG
>JAGGTT010000245.1 GCA_021163565.1 Candidatus Tharpella sp. | reverse complement strand
CTTTAATTACTGACCCGGGTACCGATATCTTCACCACAGACCACCCGTCTAATATTTCCCGGCCGGGTCAGGTCAAAAACTTGAATCGGCAGGTTATTCTCCATACAAACCGATACGGCCGCAGCATCCATAACTTTCAATCCCCGCTGCAGAACATCGAGATAAGTAAGTTGTTCAAAACGTCTGGCATTGGGGTTTACAACCGGGTCACAGTCATATATGCCGTCGACTTTGGTCGCCTTGAGAATTATTTCCGCCTGGATTTCCATGGCCCGTAAAGCCGCCGCCGTATCTGTGGAAAAAAACGGATTCCCGGTTCCGGCAACAAAAATTACAATCCGGCCTTTCTCAAGATGACGTACCGCCCGCCGCCGTATATAAGGTTCTGCAACCTCATGCATGGAGATGGCACTCAACACCCGCACTTTGACCCCTAAACGCTCAATCGCATCCTGTAAGGCCAAACCGTTTATAACCGTTGCCAGCATCCCCATATAATCAGCGGTCGAACGATCCATACCTTTAGCTGAAGCCGTTATCCCCCGAAAGATATTACCGCCGCCGATAACCACCGCAGTTTGCAGACCAAGTTCGTGAATTTCAACAACCTCTTTGGCAAAACCCGTAATCGCGGCCGGTTCGATGCCGTACTTCCCCGCTCCCATCAGAGCTTCACCGGAGAGTTTCAGCAGAACCCGACTAAAGGCCAGTTCAGAACTTTTAACAATTTTATCAGACGGTTTTGACAAACTTAAGATCACTTTCCTGTCACAACAGGATCACATATATAAAAAAGAAATTGATAAAATCCAATCTGAACCGGTCTCCGGAAAAGAGTAAACCCTTCACCTTAAGGAAACCGGGATGAAAAACTATTTGCCCAGTTGCTCTGCAACCTCCTGGGCCAGATCACAACTTCTCTTCTCCAACCCTTCACCCATGACAAAGCGGGCATAACGGCGAATACTCAGGTTTTCACCTGTTTTAGAGATCAGCTGTTTTACATAATCATCAATAGAGATATCTGTATCCTTGACAAAAGCCTGCTCCATGAGACAGTTCTCTTTGAAGAATTTTTCAATCTTACCATTGATAATCTTCTCAACAATCTTCTCCGGCTTTCCGGAATCTAATGCCTGAGTCCGGAAAATCCCGCGTTCGGTATCAACTACATCGACCGGCATATCTTCCCGCCGCAGTGCCACCGGGGCCGCCGCTGCAATATGCATGGCAATATCGTTAACGAAATCGACGAAGGCATCAGTCCGCGCGACAAAGTCAGTCTCGCAGTTGACTTCGACCATGACTCCGATCCTGCCGCCGGCATGAATATATGAGACAACCAGACCTTCAGAGGTAATCCGGCCGCCCTTTTTCGCAGCTGAAGCCAGACCTTTTTCACGCAAAAATATCAACGCCGCTTCAACGTCACCATCCTTCTCTTTCAACGCACTTTTACAATCCATGATTCCGGCTCCGGTCTTCTCTCTTAAATCTTTGACCATAGCCGCCGTAATTTGAGCCATTATATTATCTCCATCTCATAATCTTCTTACGAATACACGCATACACCTTGACCGGTTACTTACCAGTAATTGTATTAGGAACAACTGCAAGCAAAAGTCATAAACTCAAGATACCCGTAAGAGATTCAAATTAAATTAAATTTAAGCCTCTTCAGTTTTGGTTTCTTCAGTTTTGGTTTCTTCAGTTTTGGCTTCTTCAGTTTTGGCTTCTTCAACCTCACCGACTCTTTCAACAATCGGCATTTTACCCTCATCAACCACAACTTCAACATCCTCATCATCTTTACTCTGCATCCGCTCTGCCCGCAGATTTTTACCCTCAATACAGGCTTCTGAGATACTTTTACAGAAGAGTTTAATCGCCCGGATAGCGTCATCATTACCCGGCACAACATAATCGATAAAATCGGGGTCACAGTTTGAATCAACAATCGCAACTACCGGAATACCAAGTTTATTGGCCTCAGCAACCGCAATTGATTCCCGTCGCGTATCAATAACGAAGATACAGGCCGGGGGTTTCTTCATGGTTTTGACCCCGCCCAAGTTCTTCTCAAGTTTCTCACGCTTCTTTTCAAGCTTTAAGACCTCTTTCTTCGGCAACAGTTCATAGGTTCCGTCCGCTTTCATGGTCTCAAGTTTGTGCAAACGATTGATACTCTTTTTAATGGTATCAAAGTTGGTCATCATGCCACCGAGCCAACGACTGTTCACCCAGTGCATTCCGGCATTTACCGCGGCTTCTTTAATGCTCTCCTGTGCCTGTCTTTTAGTCCCGACAAAAAGGATTTCACCGCCATCTGCGACGGTATCGACAATTTTCTTATAAGCTATTCGATAAAGTTTTACAGTTTTCTGCAGATCAATGATGTAGATGCCGTTACGAGCCCCGAAAATATATTTCTTCATTTTGGGGTTCCAGCGCTTGGTCTGGTGTCCGAAATGAACCCCTGATTCCAGCAACTGGCGCATTGTTACCATAGCCATGTTTGTTACTCCTTCATAAAAGATGTTGGTTTAACCTCCGCTTTCTTCACACAGACACCAACCGGACTACCCGGCACCATGACATCTGCAGCCTGGTTAATTTTATTGTTTAACCAAGACAAGATAGCGTGTGTTTTTGGACGCGGCCTAGTTAGCACAAATGATCTTAAGTTGCAAGGGTAAAAGAGAGAATTTCCCGAGCCGCAGCGACATCACCGGCAATCAGCGCTTGTAACTCCTCAATTCCGGAACAGCTCTTTTCCAAACGCAGTCGTTTAACGAAAATAATTTTCAGTTCCAGGCCGTAAAGATCTTCATCGAAATCAAGGATATGGACTTCGACCGTCAGGCCGGTATCAGCAAAAGTCGGATTACGACCGATATTCATAACTCCCATAAAACGCTGGTCACGATGTTCGACCCAGACCGCATAAACTCCCTCTTTTGGATAGAGTTCAACCTCGGAAACCAGGTTGGCCGTAGGAAAACCGATGCCCCGGCCTCGACCTTTACCGTGTACGACCCGACCGCTGATCGCACATTCACGACCGAGAAAACGGGCGGCCCGTTCAATCTCTCCCTGCATGATAGCTTCACGGACTTTCGTACTGCTGACCAGCTCGCCGTCAAGTTGAAACTGCGGTGCTATTTCAACTCTAAAACCGTATTTTTTACCAAGCTCGCATAATCTGGCCACCGACCCCTCTCGATTACGGCCGAAGGTATAGTTGTTGCCGACAACGACAATGGCGGCACCTAAATGCCGGGCCAGAACCTGACCGGCGAAATCATCGGCAGTAAGATCAGCAAATTGATGATCGAAAGGCGCAATAATCAGATTATCGATATGGCTGGATGCGATCAGGTCGACTTTTCTTTTGAAAGCGGTAATCAGAAAGATGCGCCGGGAAGGAAACAGCAGCTTCAGAGGATGAGGATGGAAAGTCAGAACCGCGCTCTCCAATCCGGATTCGGCGGCCCGCCGGCAGGCCAGGGCAAAAAGAGAACGGTGCCCTAAATGGACACCGTCAAAATTGCCAATCGCCACCACCTGACTCTGCGGCGGAAAAGATTGATCGCGGTAATTATTATATATCTGCACGAAATATCTTACTTGAAATGACGCAGGAACTCACCGTCACGATCCATAACCACAGTTGTCTTCTGTCCCAGTGACTTACTGTAAGCTTGCAGAGAGCGGTAGAAACT
>JAGGTT010000087.1 GCA_021163565.1 Candidatus Tharpella sp. | reverse complement strand
CTTGTCGTTAAAATGGCCTCGACAATTAGAATAGAAGGTTGGTTCCGGGTGGAAGAAAAAGTCTAGATAGTCGGGACTGCAGTTCATTAACCGGATACTGCTGACACAAATTATGTCTTTGGATAGTGTTTGTTGTCGTTGATGTCAATAAAATTGCTTAATTCGTTTATGTTTTTTTGAAAAAAGTGTTGTGCCAGGCCGGAAATTTTTGCGTTATTAAATGCGTTAAAAAAGCTTGATGTTTTATTCTGATTAGTATAGTTATTAATTAGTAATTAATCTTATTTACTATGGAAGGTGGGTCTGTGCTTAATCAGTATGAAGAAAAGCCGTCACTTCAGGAAAAACTGGATGATTTCGAATCTGCTTGTAAAGCTGCGGGTCTTAAACTTACGCATCAGCGCCTGGAGATTTATCATGCACTGGTGGTGGCCTTAGATCATCCCTCCGCGGAGACTGTTTATCAGCGTTTAAAAAAGCGGATGCCGACGATTTCACTGGATACCATCTATCGGACGTTGACGACATTTGAGAGTCATGGTTTGATTCGTAAAGTCCAGACTGCGGAGAGCCAGGCGCGGTTTGAAGCGCAGATGCTGCAGCACCATCACCTGATCTGTGATAAATGTAAAGAGATTATTGATTTCCAGTGGCGGGTTTTTGATGAGTCAAACCTGCCGGAAGCGGTTACATTGTGGGGTAAGATCCAGCATAAAAATGTGGTGCTGCATGGCATATGTGATAAATGCCTGCAGAATTGATTGCAAAATATCAGAAAAAGAGTCAGTGCTTTTTTTTGCTCTGTAATAATAAAAATTACTATGTAGTAATCTTTATAAAAAATAAATTTTCGGAAGATGGTGGGCTAATGCTTACAAATTAAGATCAGTCGAAAATGTGAACGATTGCTAATTCAACCTTAAAGGAGACCGCAGATGAATGAATCAAAGAAACTGACCAGTAATTCGGGTGCACCGGTAGTCGATAACCAGAATGTTATGACCGCCGGTCCGCGGGGGCCGATGTTATTGCAGGATGTCTGGTTCCTGGAAAAGCTGGCCCATTTTGACCGTGAAGTTATTCCCGAGCGGCGGATGCATGCCAAGGGATCGGGGGCCTACGGTACCTTTACCGTAACCCATGACATTACCCGCTATTCCCGGGCCAAAATTTTTTCGGAGATTGGTAAGAAAACTGAACTTTTCACTCGCTTTTCCACGGTTGCCGGTGAGCGCGGGGCCGCGGATGCTGAGCGTGATATACGTGGCTTTGCCGTTAAATTCTATACCGAAGAGGGTAATTGGGATCTGGTCGGCAACAACACTCCGGTCTTCTTTCTTCGCGACCCGCTTAAATTCCCCGATCTTAATCATGCGGTTAAACGGGATCCGCGCACCAATCTCCGCAGCGCCCTGAATAACTGGGATTTCTGGAGCTCACTGCCGGAAGCATTGCATCAGGTCACGATTGTCATGAGCGACCGGGGCATTCCCGCTTCATATCGTCATATGCACGGTTTCGGCAGTCACACCTTCAGCCTGATTAATGCCGACAACGAACGCTACTGGGTTAAATTTCATTTTCGGACGCAGCAGGGAATCCGCAACTTGACTGATCAGGAATCGGAAATGATGATTGGCAAGTGCCGCGAGAGCCATCAGCGTGATCTCTATGAGAGTATAGAAGGTGGAGATTTTCCGCGCTGGATCATGTTTGTTCAGGTGATGCCGGAAAAAGAGGCCGCTACCTGTTCCTATAATCCTTTTGATTTAAGTAAAGTCTGGCCCCACAAGGATTATCCTCTGATTGAAGTCGGGGTGCTTGAACTCAACCGCAATCCGGAAAACTATTTTGCCGAGGTCGAACAGGCGGCTTTCAATCCTGCAAATGTGGTTCCCGGAATCGGTTTTTCGCCGGATAAAATGCTGCAAGGCCGTCTCTTTTCTTATGGAGATGCCCAGCGTTATCGGCTCGGAGTCAACCACCACCTGATTCCGGTTAATGCCGCCCGTTGTCCGTTTCACAGTTACCATCGTGACGGGGCCATGCGGGTCGACGGCAACCACGGCTCAACCCTGACCTACGAGCCGAACAGTTATGGCAAGTGGCAGGAGCAGGCCGAGTTTGCCGAACCGCCCTTGAGTCTTGAAGGTGCGGCCGATCATTGGAATCACAAAGAAGATGATGACTATTATTCACAGCCCGGTCAACTATTCCGTCTGATGAGCAGTGAGCAGCAGGAGCTGCTTTTTGCGAATACGGCCCGGTCAATCGGTGATGCTCCGAAAGCAATCCAGCTGCGGCATATCGGTAATTGTCTGAAGGCTGATTTGGACTACGGCAAAGGTGTAGCTATGGCTTTGGGGATTGAGTTTTCTGAATTACCGGAAATTGAATAAAAAACTGAGCCCGGCTAATTGCTTATAAGGCAAGGGCCTGTTTTTTGCGGTAAACAGTCCCCTGGAAAACAGCAACCAGGTCTCTGTCTTCATCGCGGACTTCAACCTGATAGGTTGCCAGTTTGGGATTTAAGGCGGCCTCTCTGGCTTCGGCTGTGAGTAT
>JAGGTT010000040.1 GCA_021163565.1 Candidatus Tharpella sp. | reverse complement strand
CGGCCGGAGAGCAGGGTTTTATTGCCGGTTGCAATATGGCCGGGCACCAGCGTCTCTATCATGGCGGGATCAGCTGTAACTCATTCACTCTTTTCGGACTCGATTTCATCAGTGCCGGTTTCAAGGAGCTGCCGCTGGATAATAAAGAGTGGCGGCGGGAATCTACCCCGGTGGCAGGTGGTTACAGTACACTTATTTTCCATCAGGAAAAGCTTAAAGGTTTTATTCTGGTGGGTGGTAAAATCATTCGCAAGGCCGGGCCGCTGTTGGCAGAAATAAAAAGAAATTGTCTGATCCGGCTCTGAAATGTCAGTTTATAGTCTGAATTTACGGCCGGTTTTTCCTCCCGCCCATCTTGCCGAAACAGAGGGTCTCCTGGCGGTGGGCGGTGATCTTTCACGGGAACGGCTGTTAAAAGCGTATGCCGAAGGAATTTTCCCCTGGTACTCTCCGGGTGACCCGTTTCTCTGGTGGTCGCCGGATCCCCGGGCCCTGCTTTTCCCGGCCGAATTTCATCTCTCCCACCGTAATCGTCGTTATCTGCAGAAAACCGGCTTTGTCTGTCGCCGGGATACTGTATTTACTAAAGTCGTCAGGGCCTGTGCAGAAATCCCGCGTCGGCATGAGAGCGGTACCTGGATAACCCCGGAGATGCAGACCGCTTACATCGATCTGCATGTGGCCGGTTTCGCTCACTCGTTTGAGATCTTCCAGAATCATGAACTGGTTGGCGGTCTTTACGGGATTTCTCTCGGCCGCTGCTTTTTTGCCGAGTCGATGTTTTCCCTGGTTGATCATGCCTCCAAAGCGGCCCTTGTCGATCTGGTGGCTCTGGCTAAACGCCGTAACTTTCATTTTATTGATGTCCAGTTCTTAACCCCGCATTTGGAACAGTTCGGCGGGCGTGAAATCAGCCGTCGGGAGTATCTGCTGCGGCTTGGTCGGGCCCTGAAAAAACCGGCGCTCAGAAAGATATGGTCAGAATTATAATTACCCAGGATAACTAAAAATCCCTTTTTACTTGTGTCAATAACAAAAAAGTCGTATAAGTCGCCTGCTTTGTGGAAATGGTATTGTGTTTTGTGAGAATCAAAAAGTAGGAGATTTGTAATGAAAAAGATTACGCTGGTTCTGGCGCAGGTGGCCGTGACCATTGCTTTATTGGTGCTGGTTGCGGGGTCGCAGTCGGCGCAGGCTGATGCCCGGGAAAAAGTCATAATATTTCATGCCGGAAGTCTGTCGGTGCCGCTGGCGGCGATGGAGAAAGCTTTTGAGACGGCCCATCCCGAGATCAATATCCAACGGGAGAGCGGCGGCAGTCGTAAATGCGCCCGCAAAATTAGTGATCTGGGCAAAGATTGCGACATTATGGCCTCAGCTGATTTTTCGATAATCGACCGGATGCTGATTCCGGAATTTGCTTCCTGGAATGTGCGTTTCGCAACCAATCAGATGGTGCTCTGTTATACCGAAAAAAGTACGTTTGCAGAGGAGATAACCCCTGAAAACTGGCCCGAAATCCTGGCTCGGAAAGGGGTTTCATGGGGCCATTCCGACCCCAACCTTGATCCTTGCGGCTATCGCGCTCTGATGGTTCTACAGCTGGCGGAGAAAGCTTATGCCCAGCCGGGTCTTAATCAGCGGGTGTTGGCTAATCGGCCGTTACGCAACGTTCGTCCGAAAGCGGTTGAACTGATTGCTATGCTCGAAAACGGGGTTCTGGATTATGCCTGGGAATACCGCTCGGTGGCGGTCCAGCATCAGCTAAAGTTCGTCAGCCTGCCGGAGAAAATCAATCTCAGCAGTTACGCTCAGGAATCTTTTTACAGCCAGGCTAAAGTTGCGGTCAGCGGCAAGAAACCGGGTGAAAAAATTATTCTTAAGGGTAAGTCGATTACGTATGGCGTGACTCTTATTAATGAGGCCCCGCATCGGGCCGCAGCGATTAAATTTCTCAATTATATGCTGGCGCCCGAAGGCGGTATGAGTATTCTTAAAGAGATGGGGCAGCCGCCGATTGTTCCGGCCCGGGTCAGTGATGAAAAGGTGATTGCGGCTCTGCCGGAACCACTGCAAAAGCAGGTTAAGGCCGATAAATAAGCTTAAAATTCATGCGTAAAGAATCTTTCCTATGGTTGACCCTGGCGAGCAGTTTTGTCGTTCTGCTCTTTGTCACCGTGCCGCTTCTGCGGATGTTGACGGCACCCTCTCTGGCATCATTGTGGGAGACCATTCGCGATCCTGAAGTCTACCGTTCGATCTGGTTGAGTCTCTACACCGGCATCAGCGCGGCGGCGATCTGCTTTGTTTTTGGAACGCCGCTGGCCTACCTTCTCGCCCGCAGTGAATTTCGTGGAAAAAAACTGGTCGAAGCGATTGTCGATCTGCCGATCGTAATTCCTCATCCGGTAGTCGGAATCGCACTTTTGGGGCTCGTCGGAAAAAATTTCTGGCTGGGTCGGATAATGCACGAGTTGGGTCTGCAGATTGTTGGCAGCCCGGCCGGGATTATCATGGTTATGACCTTTGTCGGCCTGCCCTTTTATCTGCAGGCGGCAAAAGAGGGTTTTGCCTCGGTCTCCCCCCGGCTTGAGTCGGTTTCCCGCAGCCTCGGCGCGTCGATGTTTTCAACCTTTATCCATGTTACTTTCCCTCTGGCCTGGCGTTCGATTTTGAGCGGGATAATCATGTGCTGCGCCCGGGCAATCAGTGAGTTCGGTGCGGTGGTGATTATCGCCTACCACCCGATGATCGCTCCAGTTCTGATGTTTGAGCGTTTTCAATCATTCGGCCTGAGTTATTCCCAGCCGGTTGCGGTCTGGCTGATTGTCGTCTGCCTGCTGCTCTTTCTCTCCTTAAGGCTTATCGGAAGCAGTTCCCGTAAGCGTGAGAGTCGGGGCCGCGCATGAGTTTGCGCATCGAAAATCTGGCGGTTGACTTGGGAGAGTTTAAGTTGCAAGATATCAACCTGACCCTCGAAGATGGTGATTTTTTTGCCCTGATGGGGCCGACCGGAGCCGGCAAAAGTGTTTTACTGGAGGCACTGGTGGGTCTGGTGCCGCAGAGTGCCGGAGAGATCTATATCGACGAGCGCAAGATCAGCCATCTGCCGCCGGAGGAGCGCGGTATCGGGATTGTTTACCAGGATTACGCGCTTTTCCCGCACCTTTCGGTACTTGATAATATTCGTTATGGTCTTAAGTTTCAGTCCCGGGAAAAATCCGGCCTGAAATCAAATGCAGAAAGGATGAAGGTTGTTGATGATCTGATTCCGCTTTTAGGTTTAGGTCATCTTCTGGACCGTTATCCCACCACTTTAAGCGGCGGCGAACAGCAGCGTGTGGCCCTGGCCCGGGCGCTGGTGGTCAAGCCCGATATTCTCCTGCTGGATGAGCCGCTTTCCGCTCTTGATCCTAATTTTCGCCAGGAGTTGAGAACCCATCTGAAAAATCTTCATGCCGCCAGCGGAGCGACTTTCCTGATGGTGACCCATGATTTTTCCGAAGCCCTGTCGCTGGCACAGCACGCCGCGATTATGGCCCAGGGAAAGCTCGAACAGACCGGCACGATCGAAGATATTTTCCGGCGACCGACGACCGCCGTAGTCGCCGATTTTGTCGGCATGAAAAATCTTTTCAAGGTTGAATTTTCAGCCACGAAAGCCTGCTGCGAAGCAGTTGAGTTTAAGGTCGGCCGGCGGCCCGAATCCGGTTCGGGCTATATCGCCATCCGTCCTGAAGACTTGATCTTAAGCAAAATACCCCTCATCTCAAGTCTGCAGAACTCCTTTAAAGGCCGGGTCGCCGCCATCCGCAGTCACGGATTTTTCTATGAGATCGATCTTATCGTCAAGACTTTAACCTTTACCGCAGTTATCACCAATCATGCTTTCTTCGATTTAGAGCCTGCCGTCGACAGCAACTTTTTCCTCTCCTTCAAAGCCACTGCCGTCCATCTGATCTGAAAATCTTATATTCTACTTAAATATCCATTTGTCAAGCCAGACCCGGTCACTTTTTGTTCCGTCCCCTTTTTCTCCTGCTTTTTCTCCAATTCCATTTTGACCCCGTTTAACCCCTAAGTTTGCTTCGCCCTTTCGCAGTCAGACGGTACTTCTGGTTTTTGGCGCGCGGGGCATCAGGACGCGTCATCTCGATCAATCCGGCGAAAAGTGCGGGCTGGAGGTAGTTCTTGCGAAAGGTTGGGCGATGCAAAAGCGCCAATTTTTTCATCAGTTCCAGGGCCGCTGTTGAGCCCTCTTGCATCACTGCAAGTAACCGCCCAACTTGGTCGCTAACTTGGTCGCTAACTTGGTCGGTATCGAGCGTTTCCAGAATCATCTTCAGGATGAATTCAATAAAGGGGGCACAGTCGTTTCCGGCACTGCTCCGGTTGATGGCGGCGTAATATTCCTGTTGGTGCAGATGGACGATGCTTTCGACCGGAAGATCCGCAAAAAGTGGGTTCCAGCGACTTAAGATCAGGGTTTGCCAAAGCCGCCCCGTACGACCATTGCCATCGGCAAACGGATGAATAAATTCAAACTCATAATGAAACACGGCCGCGGCAACCAACGGATGTTGTTTCGCTGATTCTAGCCAGCCAAAAAGCTGCTTCATCAAATAGGAAACCCGTTCAGCGGGCGGCGCAACGTGAATAACTCCCGCTGGCCCCATCACACCAGCGTTTTGCGAACGATAGCGGCCCACCCCATCCAACAATCCAGCCATCAAAAGCGAATGCGCCTTAAGCAGATGAGCCTCATTTTCCGGTACCCAATTCGAAAGTTGGCTATAAGCTGCAAGTGCGTTTCGCACCTCAAGCACCTCACGTGGCGGAGCCACGACCCGCTTTCCTTCAAGAATGGCAGTAATTTGCTTTTCGCTCAGGGTATTACCTTCAATTGCCACTGAGCCATGTATCGTGCGGATACGATTTACACGCCGCAATCGTAATTCCTGCTTGCCCTGCATCGACGCTCGATCAAGGGCTTCTCCGATCTGTTCGACCAGAAAAATAATGGAATCCGTTAGTGAATACGGTGGCTTATAGTTCATATTCCAAACCCCTCTGCGATCAACTCCGCACGCCGCACTTCAAACTTATCCGAAACAAACTTCAAAAAGATTAGACTCAGCACGACATGCTTATATTCAGAAGACTCTACACTCCCCCGCAGCTTCGTCGCCGTCTCCCAAAGAGCTTCCTCGAAGCTCTTCTGTTCTTTCTGTGCCATTCCTCTATACTCCAATTTTTTCATCAAACTAAGCAGTTTAAAATATTACCGAAATCTCTAACATGCCGTTTTTTCAGCGTCAAGAAAAACCATAATGTTGACATGGTAAAAATTTTAGAAAATTTTTTGGGTCAGGCTTGACTTATGGGTGTTATCTTTTATTTCAGTCAGAGGGCGGACAGGGAGCCGGATTTTGTGTAACTGAGTAGGCAGTTTAATAATTCCATTTTTCCACTTGACACCATAAGGCTGCCGGTGCTAGCGAGTTAATTTATAGTTTTGTAAAAGTGAAACTTTGACAGGCAGGTATTAAATGCGGAACATATTTGATTTTCATATTCATGTTGGACATTATTATGAGTGGTCGTTGAAGGCGCGGCAGTTGTGGCTGGAGACCGGGCCTTTCTGGCGGGATATTTATAACGAAGCCGGTGAGCTTGATATTGACGCTTTTCATCAGGTTTTAGCGGGTGAGGGGGTTGTTGGCGGGGTTTTATTGCCGGAGTATGCTTTACATACGGCCGGGGTCTTGCCGGTTGAAAGAGCGATTGCCGTAAGTCAGCGTTATCCTCAGTATATACCTTTCGGGGCTTTGAATCCTGAGATTCATAAAGATCCGGTTGCTGAATTTGAACGGCAGCTTGAGCTTGGGGTTAAGGGGTTGAAAATTCACGGGGTTCACTGTCAGCACCCGGCGAATGATAAACGCCTCTATCCGGTTTATGAAATTTGCCGTGACCGCAACCTGCCGCTGATGCTGCATGCCGGGACTTCGATTTTCCCCGGTACCCGTCTGCGGCATGCCGATCCTTACGACTTTGATGATGTGGCGGTTGATTTCCCGGAGCTTAATCTGATTTTATGTCACGGCGGCCGGGGTTGGTGGTACCAGCTGGCGGAGTTTATGGTTCAGCGCCATGAAAATGTTTATATTGATGTCTCCGG
>JAGGTT010000258.1 GCA_021163565.1 Candidatus Tharpella sp. | reverse complement strand
GTGAAATCAGTAAAGTCGGGGCCCGGCACCGGGAGTTCTGGAATTACGGCAAGGATCTCTATGTTGATCTTGCGGCTCGCTACCCGGATGGTTGTAAACGTATTGGTTGACAGCTTCTTTAGAGTAAACGGTAATATTTTCTTGCCAAGAGGAGGGTTATCCGTTTATAAAGTCCTTCAATAGTAAAGAATCAATGAATGCTTAATTTAATGGTGGCTTAAGCTATGGTTGTAACCTGCCCGCGTTGTTTGACGAAGTTTAATTTTACGGATGAGAGCCAGACTTTTGGTGCGGAGATTAATTTTCGTTGTTGCCGCTGCCAGGAGGAGTTTGCTGCTGTCTTTCAGGAAAGTGCCGCGACTCTAACTGACGCGATTGTCTCTTTGTCTGAAACCGGGCCGGATGAGCTGTCGCTGCCCGAGGATGCGGACTCTCCGGCTGATGTTGCCGAGATCGATCTGGAGGAAGATTTTACTTCATTTTCAGAGAGTTCGGTCGAGACTTCTGAATCAGGGCTTGAACTTGATGTCGATGAGCTTTTTCCGGAGGACGATTCGCCGGTATCTGTGAACGACTCTGCCGGGGATACGACCGAAGTTACAGAAACAACAGTTTCTGTCGGGTTCGGTGGGTCTGAGAATGAAGAACTTACTTCAGATTCGGACACAATCGATGTTGATGATGTAGAATCTCCCGTGATACATGAAGGCTCTGATGCTGCGGCTGTCGATGAAAAAACTGAAAGCAGTGATCAGGATAACGATCAGGTGGCAGCTGCTGAGCTTGAGTATGACCCTGAACAACCGCCAGCCACCGCTGCAAGATCGCGGAAGAACTCGCCCCTGCTGTTTATCTGTGCCGTTTTGATACTGGGAATGGTTTTTCTGATCGGGTCCAGTTTGTGGCAGCAGTTTTCACTCGATATGGAAAAATATCTGCAGCTGGTTGAGGTCTCTAATCAGCGCTTGCGTCTGGCATCTGATCGCGAGGTGGTTATATTGAAAGGTAAGGTTGTCAATACCTCACCGAAGACGGTAACCGATCTTAAGATTAAAGGAGTTCTGCTTGACAGTAACGGAAAAGTCGTGGCCGAGGTAGTAACTGGCGGAGGGGTCAGTTTCTCGCTGGAAGAGCTGGATCGGCTGGACGGTAGTAAGCTGGCGATGCTTGAAAAAATCGGGCTCGATTTGCCACCTGATGGCGGAGAACTGCCTTTTATGCTTGTCTTTTATGAGTCTCCGGATGACGCTGGTAAATGTTATGTCGAAATCTCCTCCTTCAAGGTGAAATAAACATCAGTTTTGCTTGATGTGAAAGGATTGGTATTGAAAAAAGAAAGTTTGTCTCTATTTTTGCCCGGCCAGGTTTATGGTACAGGGGGTCGGGTCTTAAAATTGAACCAGGTTCTGAAAGTTCTGTTTATACTTTTCTTTGGATCTGCGATTCTGCTTTGCAGTGCTTGCAGTACGGCTCCGGAGCTGCAGGAGCGCCAGGTTTCAATGACTTTAACGAAGTCGGCTCCAGCCATTTCCGGGGGGGTATCTTCGGAGTCTCTTTATTATTTTTCCGTCTACAACTGGCTGAGTTATCAGAATAACAGCCAGTCTCAGGAGGGAGCCCGTCACAGTTTGCAGAGGGCGGTTAAGGCCGACCCCGGTTCTCTCTATCTCCGTCTTGAGCTGGCGGAAGTATTATTTAAACTGCACCAGGTCAATGAAGCGCAGATGCATGCGGAGATCGCATTGGAACTTGATCCCGGTAACCAGCGGGCCCGGCGTCTGCTGGCTGCAACCTATACCCTCACCGGTGATAAGGAGAGAGCGGTCAGACAGTATGAGGAACTGCTCACGGAAGACCCGGAGAACAGTGAGGCGCTCTTCTATCTGGTGGCACTGTATGTGGAAACGCTGCAATATGAGAAAGCTTTAGATCTTTTGAAGGGCTATCGGCAAAAGTATCCTGACGATGTCTTAGCCCCCTATTACCAGGGGAAGATTTATGCCGAGTTGAAACTCTACGGTGAAGCCGAACGTTATTTTAAGGAAGCTCTGGAGATTGAGCCGGAGATGGCTGATGCCTGGCTCAATCTCGGACTAATATATGAATTTACTGAGCGGCGGGAGGAGGCGGTTGACGCCTACCGGAAGTTGCTTGATATTGACGGCGGGGATCGGCAGGCTTTAGAGAGGCTCGGCCAGTTACTGGTTGGCGACGGCAATCTTGATGCTGCTCTCAAGATCTTTCAGCGTCTTAAAGAGCAGGGAGACGTGCCCGCGAGTATTAATGTCAAAATTGCTCTGATCTATTTCCAGCAGGGCAATTATCAGCAGGCGGCCGAGATCCTGAAAGAGTTGCATGCTGAGTTTCCTGAGAGATATCGCATAACTTTCTATCTTGCTTCCAGTCTTGAGGCGTTGGAATATCAAGATGAGGCTTTGGCGCTTTTTCTATCGATTCCTGAAACCGATGAGCTGTTTTATGATGCCCGGGTTCATGCTGCCTTTCTTTATGAACGGCGGAAAGAGTTTAAAGCCTGCGAAGCGGTTCTGACTGATCTGATCGCGAAATATCCCAAAAAAGTGGGACTTGCCCGGATGCTTGCCGCACTGCATCAGAAACAGGATGATGATCAGGGCGCACTGGAAATTTTGCAGCAGTCTCTGGCCCTGCATCCGGACGACTATAAACTGCGTTTCGCCCTCGGAGTGGTTTATAATGACCTGGGTCAGATATCAGAGAGTATCGCCGTGATGCAGGGGTTGTTAAAAGATAACCCTGAAGATGCGGCGGTTCTAAATTTTATTGGCTATACCTATGTTGAACAGGGAATCCAGCTTGATGATGCGGAGAAACTATTGCAGCGGGCGCTCGAGATTAAACCCGGTAGCGGTTATATCCTGGATAGCATTGGTTGGCTCTTTTATATGCGTAAGGATTATGAAAAAGCACTGGAATATCTGCTTGCAGCTAAGAAAAAAATGGACGATGATCCCATTCTTTTCGAGCATCTGGGAGATATAAATCTGGCGCTGGAAGACTATGACGAAGCCTTGAAAAATTATAATAGTTCACTGGAACTTAAAGAGGATAAAAATATCCGGGAGAAAATGGAAAAACTGTTGCAAAAGGTCAAGTGATGTGGTATGCGTTTGCGCTCAAATTGACTTAATATAGAAGCAAGTCAAAAATAACTGTGTAAATTTTAACAATGGAGAGAAGAGAATGGCTGAAGTAACCTCCCCGATGGTGGGCAAAATTTTTAAGGTTGAAGTAAGTGTTGGTGATCAGGTAGTGGAAGGTGATGAAGTTGTAATCCTCGAAGCCATGAAGATGGAGATGCCGGTTGTGTCTCCGATTGATGGTGAAGTGAAAGAGATCAAAGTTGCTGTCGGTGATGCAGTTGAGTCAGACACCGTTATTGCAGTAATTGAATAGAGATATTTTTAAGCGTGATTCTCGATAGTGGGGTTCACGCTTTTTTTCTGCCGTTGTGCACGGTATACAATGTGCAATCTAGCAGGCTGAGTTAATTACTCTTTATGGAGGGTTTTAAGGAATGGGAAAATTGCAGATTACTGATACGGTGCTGCGTGACGCGCATCAATCACTGTTGGCGACAAGAATGCGGACCAAAGATATGCTGCCGATTGCAGAAAAACTTGATCGCATCGGTTACTGGTCGCTTGAGGTCTGGGGCGGTGCAACCTTCGATACCTGTCTAAGATTTTTGAAAGAGGATCCCTGGGAACGTCTGCGGACCCTGCGTAAAGCGTTGCCCAATACCCGGCTGCAAATGCTTTTGCGGGGTCAGAATATCCTTGGTTATCGGCACTACGCCGATGATGTTTTAGAGAAATTTGTCGAGCGGGCCGCGGCTAACGGCATGGATGTTTTCCGGATTTTTGATGCCTTGAATGATCCGCGTAATATGCGGACAGCCATGGATGCCGTCAAAAAGGCTGGCAAAATTGTTGAAGCTGCAGTCAGCTATACGATCAGCCCGGTGCATGATAACGCCTATTTCGTCAGAATGGCAAAAGAGCTTGCCGGCATGGGAGCGGATACTATCTGTATTAAGGACATGGCCGGGCTTCTGGCCCCTTATGATGCCTACGATCTTATCAAAGCGATCAAGAGCGAGGTCGATATTCCGATTCATCTGCACGCACACTGTACCAGCGGAATGGCTCCGATGACTTACCTGAAGGCCATCGAAGCCGGGGTTGATATCGTCGATTGCGCGATCTCATCACTCTCTTCCGGAACCTCTCAGCCTCCGACTGAGAGTCTGGTCGCTGCATTAAAAGGTACCGAATATGATACCGGTCTCGATATCGCAGCCATGGCCGAAATCGCAGAGTATATCAAGGATGTGCGAAAAAAATACAGTGCTTACGAAAGTGGTTTTACCGGAGTTGATACCAACGTCCTTATCTATCAGGTTCCGGGTGGTATGATGTCCAATCTGGAAAGCCAGCTTCGGGATCAGGGGGCGATTGATAAATTAAAAGATGTGCTTGAAGAAATTCCCCGGGTGCGTAAAGATTTTGGCTATCCGCCTCTGGTAACTCCGAGCAGCCAGATCGTCGGAACTCAGGCGACTTTAAATGTGATTACCGGGCAGCGCTATATGATGATTCCCAATGAATCCAAGAATGTCCTGAAAGGAATGTACGGACGTTCAGTAGCCCCTTTTAACCCTGAGGTTCAGAAGAAGGCTTTGAAAAAAGAGGAGCCGGTTACCTGCCGGCCGGCTGATCTGCTGCCGCCGGAGATGGATAAACTGACGGCGGAGCTTGGGGATAAAGCTAAAAGTGTAGAAGATGTACTCTCGTATGCGCTCTTTCCCGATGTTGCTTTGCAGTTTTTTGCTGAGCGTGAAACCGGTGAATTTAAGCCCGAGGATAAGCTGCCCAAGGATTAGAGTTTTTTTGGTGCAGGTAATGTGTTAAGTATGAGGCCATACTTTCAGATATCTGAAGGTATGGCCTTTTTCATTTTATAGATGAAGTCCTATATTTTTTTATGTGCAGCGGGGCAGATTTTTTCGGGAGTTCAGACCTATGTGGTTGGCGATAGATGGTTACAATGTGATTGCGGCCCTGACCGGAGAGGCTCTGGCTCGGCTCGATATTGAATATGAACGGGAGGAATTTAATCAGTTACTGGTACGGTACCGGGGTTTGAGTAAAAACCGGATCACGGTTGTCTATGATGGTGGCCGGGCGCTTGGCGGTGAACCGCGTAACTATTCAGAGAGCGGGGTAAAGATAACTTTTTCGGCTTCCGGGCAAACGGCAGATCAGTTGTTGGTTCGGATGGCGCATCAGTACGGCTCAGGTCTGACCGTGGTCAGCTCCGATCGAGAGGTGGCCCGGGAATCTGAAAAAAGCGGTGCGGTAGTTTTGGAATCAGGTGAGTTTGTCCAGCGTATGCTGTTGGCATTAGGTGGAGATGAGGCCGGAGATGATGAGATTCAGGATGTCAGACCACAACGTCATTTGACCCGGAAAAAGGGTAATCCCAACCGTCTCAGCAAAAAGGAGCGGCGCCGCAGCCAGCGGCTGCAATCGATGTAATAAGAGTTGGTTTTTAGTGATTCGTTGAAGTTTTTTGACAGAATGGAGAAGGTCAGAAAAGTTTGTTCTCCTCATTGAGACAGAGGCGGAGAATGTTGTCTTTATGTTTGTAAATAACAAACCCTGACATGATCAGGGCGCTGTAGGTAATTTCCCAACTTGAGCCGGTTTGACAAATAAAAAGGGGCATTACCGCAGCTGTAGCTATAGATCCCAGAGAGACAAAGCGGGATATTGCCGTGACCAAAGCGAAAAGTATAACCCCGAGCAGGGTTGCTGCCGGAGCTATAGCTAAGAAGATTCCCAAAGCAGTAGCTACCCCTTTACCTCCCTTGAAATTTAAGAAGACCGGATAAATATGGCCGGCAAAAACCGCTAGGCCGGCCAGCGCCGTAACTCCGTCTCCAGCACCGCAGAATCGGGCCAGCATAATTGCTGAAAATCCTTTCAGGCAATCTCCACTGAGGGTGATGAGTCCGGCTTTTTTGCCGGCGGTACGGGCAATGTTGGTGGCGCCGATATTACCGCTGCCAAGACGGCGCGGATCGCCGCTATTAAACCATTCCGCGACCAGAATTCCTACCGGTATGGATCCCATGAGATAAGCTGAGATTAAAACAAAAAGTGTCGTCATAATTTTTCGTTATGATAAATATCGTTCAGGGGTTTGAGGTGAAAGATTCTTCTAACGGTATTTCTCGACATAGGCGTAGGCACTGTGATTGTGGATACTCTCCATATTCTCGGCCTCAATCGTAAACCAGGTAATATTGGTATCTTTTTGCAGGCGTTGGAAAAGATCTCTCACCATATCTTCAACAAACATTGGATTGTTGTAAGCTTTTTCAGTGACGTATTTTTCATCCGGTCTCTTTAACAGCGGATAGACTTCGCAACTCGAGGCACTTTCAATTGTCTTGATTATATCTTCAATCCAGACAAATTTATCAAAACTGAAATTAACGGTAACGGTGCTGCGCTGGTTATGGGCACCATTATCGCTGATCGCTTTGGAACAGGGACAGAGGCTGGTGACCGGTACTTTGACGCGAACATAAAAGTCAATCGTATCGGCTGTCTGGCTACCGATAAAACTGCACTCGTAGTTCATCATGCTTTTGGCCCGGGAGACCGGAGCCTCTTTTTCTATGAAATAGTCAAAGGTTATCTCCAGATGAGCAAACTCAGCTCCCAGATGTTCGCGAATCTCACCGAGAATAGTTGGGAATACATTTATGCCGATCTTTTTATGGTATTTGTTGATGACCTCGACAAAGCGGCTCATGTGAGTTCCCTTGAAGTGGTGTGGGAGGCCGACGTATATGTTAAAAGATCCGGTAGTATGCTGGACACCGTTGGTTCGGTCGAGAACTGTAATCGGGTATTTTACCCCTTTGACGCCAACCTTGTTGATGTCAATCTGGCGGTAGTCCTGCATCTTCTGGGTATCGTGAATACTATTGCCCATACCTGTTTCCTTGTCAGAATTTAATTAACGAAAATAGGCCGCGGCTGCCTTTTCAGATTCCCAGGCAACAATTTTGTTAATCTGAACCGGTAGCTGGGCCAGTTTTTTTTCGAGTTCAACAAAGATATGCTCAGCGATCAGCTCCGAGGATGGGCTCTTGCCGACAAAAATCGGCAACTCATTCAGATAGGTGTGGTCGAGGGTGTCAAGAATAGCGTTAGTGTGCTCTTTAAGGATCTTGAAGTCAATGAGCATCCCGCTTTTGTCAAGTTCGCTGCCTTGAATATAGATTTCGATTTTCCAGTTATGGCCATGCAGATTTTCACATTGGCCGCAGTAGTTGAGCAGGTTATGAGCGGCCGCAAAAGTGGTTTCAATTTTAAGTTCATACGGCATGATTTGTTATCCTTTAACGGCTTGTTGTTTACGGTGGTCTTCGATGTAGGCATAAGGTATTATTCTGATCAGTTCATCCAGAGAGGTTATACCTTCCCTTAATTTTTGCAGGGCTTCTTGAATGAGTGGAATCGTACTTTTTCGGGTGCTGAGTTTCAACTCTTCGAGGGGCACCTGCTTGTTTATCAGGAGGATGTCATGCTGGCTCGGTTCCCAGAGTTCAGCAATCGCCACCCGTCCCTTGTAGCCGGTGTAGTTGCACTCCTCGCAGCCTATTCCCTTCTGCCAGTTGATATCGGTTGGTGGTGTGGTAAAAAATTCGCTTATCAGACTCTGATCCGGAGTGTAGCTCTCCGCACATTGGGGACAGATCTTTCGCGCCAGTCGTTGTGAAATAACCCCGATCAGGGACGATGAAATCATGCTCGGATTGATGCCAAGTCCGGAGAGCCGCGAAATTGCACCCAGTGAGTCGTTGGTGTGCAGGGTACTTAAGACCAGGTGGCCGGTCTGGGCCGCCCGGATCGCCATCTCGGCGGTTTCGCTGTCCCGGATCTCGCCGATCATGATGATTTCCGGATCATGACGGAGAAAAACCCGGATATAGCTCGCGAAGGTTAAGCCGATCTTTTCATTGATTTCACACTGCATGAAGTTGTCATAAATATATTCGATCGGGTCTTCAGCCGTAACGACTTTCAGGCCGGGTCTGTAAGCGGTCAGCAGGCCTGATTGCAGAGTCGTACTCTTCCCGGACCCGGTTGGCCCGGTAATCAGGATAATGCCGGTATTCTGTTTGAACAAGCGGGTTAGATTTTTCGTAAGAGTCTCCGAAAAATCTAAGTGATCAATAGTGGAAGGGGCTCTCTGAGAATCGAGGATCCTGATAACTATGTTTTCACCATAATGTGAGGGTACCACCGAAACCCGGAAATCGATATCAGTTTTTTCACCATCACGAATAACGTGAGAACGAAAGCTGCCGTCCTGGGGCAGC
>JAGGTT010000267.1 GCA_021163565.1 Candidatus Tharpella sp. | reverse complement strand
TTATGGGGTTACGGTTGGGGGATGTTTTTATCTCTTGATCGTAACCCTTTTTGCTCCCGAACCCGCAGAAACCGGGGACACGATCCAGATTTCCTTCAGAGAATCAGGTCATGTCCCCAGACCGCTATTGCGGCCACATATTAATTAAGTAACTCGTTTTATCTCGATACGGGACATGATCGCCGTTGTAGCGGCTTTGCCGCAAAACGCATCGTGTACCGGGCTGGCTTGAGGGCGAAGCAAACTTCCAAATTAACGTTAGTTACTTGGAAGTTACGAATCGCTAAGGTCTGTTTATCATGATACTGAGAGATCTGTATGAAAAAAATAAGGCTATATTTTCCCTTGCTTGGTTTTGTCGGGGTGATTCTTTTACTTTCCACCGTTGCCTTCGGCGCCTCAGCCGGGGATGGTGGCGCATCATTTCCCCGAAGCCTCAGTAGTTATAATGATGCAGATATCAAAAGTATTTTCGCAATTCTGCTCAATCGCATAAGTCTGGAACCCTTTAACCTGGTTGCCACGATCATTTTTCTCTGCGCGATCGCCCATACTTTTTTGACCAGTAAATTTATTGCAGTCGCCCATAAATGGGAAGCCGCATACCAGAAGAAAATTGACCGGCAGGAGGTGCCGAGATATTCTACTTCCCCGGGTGCCAAACTGTTTCATTTTTTTGGTGATGTGGAGATTGTTTTTGGGCTTTGGGTTATTGTCTTGTCCGGGGCCATTATCTGTTTTTATGACCGGTCAACATGGCTGCACTACATCAATCATACAGTGGATTTTAGCGAGGCCCTGTTTGTTGTCACAATCATGATTCTGGCGGCAAGCCGGCCGATTTTGCTCTTAGCGGAGTCGGCAATGCGGCGTATTGCCGGCATGATGGGGGGGAGTCTGGCGGCCTGGTGGCTGACAATCCTGACTATCGGCCCGCTGCTGGGCTCTCTGATAACTGAACCGGCCGCTATGACAATCTGTGCTCTGTTACTGGCGGCAAAGCTGTATGATTTGGGGCCTACGGAAAAGTTTAAGTATGCAACTTTAGGTTTGCTCTTTGTCAATGTCTCGGTGGGGGGGACTTTAAGCAATTTTGCGGCACCTCCGGTGCTTATGGTGGCGGGTCCCTGGGATTGGGATATGATCCATATGTTGAGCAATTTCGGCTGGAAGGCGATGCTTGGTATCGCCATTTCGAACGGGTTCTATTTTTTCCTTTTTCGCGGCGAATTGAAAAAGCTTGAAGCCGAACATAAACTGAGAACCCTTAAAGATTATATTCAGCGTACATTCATGCGGCGCATGGATATGATGCTGGAATTTGAAAAGATCGGGCCGCTGGTCTCTGGAGAGATGAAGCTCAATGCAAATTTTGAACAGCAGATTGAAAAGGCCATGGCTGAAATAAAAGATCGTCTGGAGACCCGCTACTTACCAGAGATTATTGCCCAAGGCTCTGATCCGAAATTGGCGCAGGAGGCTTTTGACCAGCGCTTTGCAGAGTTGAAGTTACTGAAAATTCAAGAGTTGGTTCCCGCGATTCTGCCAGTGGAAAAAAGAGCCCCTTTTATTGATCCGACCTGGAATAAACGTGATGACAAGATGCCATTTTGGGTGACAGTTACACATATTTTGTTTATGGGCTGGATCATATGGAATGCTCATCATCCGCAGCTATTTATTCCGGGATTGCTCTTTTTCTTAGGTTTTACTGCGGTCACTTCTCAGTACCAAAACCGGATAGATCTTATGGCTCCGATGCTGGTTGGTTTTTTTCTCGGAGCCCTGGTGGTTCATGGTGGGGTGCAGGGGTGGTGGATTGCCCCGGTGCTTGGCAACCTCAAAGAAGTTTCTCTGATGGGGATTACGACACTGTTGACTGCATTTAATGATAATGCTGCCATAACTTACCTGAGTACCCTGGTTCCCGGATTTACGGATGAATTAAAATATGCCGTGATGGCGGGAGCTGTAACCGGTGGCGGTCTGACGGTTATTGCCAATGCTCCTAATCCTGCCGGTCAATCAATTTTACAGAAATTTTTCACCACCGGGGTCTCTGCCGGTAAGTTGTTGCAGGCCGCCATCTGCCCAACGATTATTGTCTTTCTCTGTTTTTTCATTTTCAGATAGACGTAACCTGCTTAGCGTAAGTAGAAAAGCATTGTCTGTTGATGGGATTCAGCAAATTTCGGGGACATAACCTGATTCTCCGCAGGAAATCGGGATTGTGTACCCTGGATTTGCGGGTTAGAGGTCATAGACTTTGCCGGATGAAGGAAAACGAATGAAGTTATTTCCCAAACAGCTAATCTTGCCATTACTCTTAATTATTTTCGGTTGTTTTTATGGCGTTGCTCAAGCCGCAGAAATTGAGAAAAAGCAGTCGCTTAATGTCGGTGTGCGCGAGGTTAAGCCCTTTATTTTTATTGAAAATGAGCAGGAGCCCAGGGGCTTTTCCGTAGACCTCTGGCAAGAGATCAGCAGCGAACTTGGGGTCTCTACCGTCTATTTTACAAGTCCCGGGATAGCCCATACCCTTGCTGATATTGTTGAGGGGAAAATTGATATTGCGATTGGTGCAATTACAGTAAAAAGGGAGCGTGAAGAGAAAATTGATTTCAGTTTTCCAAATTTTTACACTGGCTTGGGCATTCTCGTACTTGAGGAGAACCGGTTTTCGATTATCACTTTGCTGGGTTCTTTTTTTGATCGAGAAAAACTCTACTATATGGGAATCTTCCTGTTGTTATTGACTTTCTCCGGGCATCTTATCTGGTTAGCTGAACGCCGCAGCAACCACAATTTTAATCGTAACTATTTTCCCGGAGTTTTTGAAGGGATCTATTGGAGTATTGTGACTGCCAGTACGGTTGGCTATGGTGATTATGTTC
>JAGGTT010000291.1 GCA_021163565.1 Candidatus Tharpella sp. | reverse complement strand
GGTCAGAATGGCGATCGTAATGATCGAAACTTTCTCCCGGATCGTCCTTGTCAACAGCATAAGGCCGAGATAGGGACTGACAGCCCAGCCGAGAAAACCTGCTACCGTGGCTGAAAGCGGCTGACTTGTAGAGGTCAGGCCGATTCCCAGAACTGTGATCGCAGCTGCCGCTGCGCCTAAATAGATCAGCAGTTTCATCAATTGAGCGGCTCCCGTTTAACTCCATTTTTTAAGTAAAGGGTGATAACTCCCGCAGCCGTTTGACAATCGGCGGCAGCTCTTTGATGATCCTCTCGATATCCTCTTCAGTATTGTAGATACTCAAGCTGAACCGGATTGAGCCGTGGGCCATGGTGAAAGGTACACCCATCGCCCGCATCACATGTGAGGGCTCGAGCGAGCCCGAGGTGCAGGCCGAACCGGATGAGGCGCAGATGCCGAATTCATTGAGCATCAGGAGAATACTCTCGCCCTCAATATTGGCAAAACTTATGTTGCTGGTATTCGGAGTTCGGGCCTTGACGGTGCCGTTGACCTTGGCTTCGGGAATCAGCCGGATCAATTCACTTTCGAGCCGGTCACGCAGAGATTTGACGATGGTGTTCTCTTTTTCAAGGTTGGCTCCAGCTAATTCACAGGCTTTACCCAGAGCGATAATGCCGGGGACATTTTCAGTTCCGGCCCGGCGCCCCTTCTCCTGGTGGCCGCCAATCATAAAAGGCGAGAATTTGGTACCTTTGCGAACGTAGAGGGCGCCGACTCCTTTCGGGGCGTGGAGCTTGTGGCCCGAAAGAGAAAGCATATCGATATGGCTTAAGGCCAAATTGATCGGGATTTTACCCACTGCCTGGACTGCGTCGGTATGAAAAGTGATGCCCCGCTGGCGGCACATGGCGGCGATTTTTTCGACTGGAAAGATAACTCCGGTTTCATTATTGGCCCACATTATTGAAGTAAGGGCCGTGTCCGGGGTCAGGCTCTCTTCGAGCAGTTTCATATCGAGGCAGCCGTCACCATCTACCGGAATTTCGGTTATCCGATAGCCCTGTTTGCTTAAAGACCCCGCCAAGGATCCGATCGCCGGATGTTCGACCCGGCTGGTGACGATATGCCGTCGGGCCGGATCCGCGGTCAGGGCCGCGTGGACGGCAGTATTGTCGGACTCGGTGCCGCAGCTGGTGAAGATAATCTCATCCGGCTGGGCTCCGATTAAATCAGCCACCTGTTTGCGGGCGGCTTTCAGTTTCGGCCCGATCGTGCCGCCGACCGAATGCATGCTTGAGGGGTTGCCGTACATCTCGCAGAAGTAGGGCTCCATCGCCGCGAAAACCTCGGGTGCGACCCGGGTCGTCGCGTTGTTGTCGACATAAACCGGTTTCATTTGGAAACCTCCTCAACCACCAGATCCGGGGAGACAAACTCACGCAATTTTGCCTCAACCAGATTTTTCAACGTGATCGGGGCCGATTTGCAGGCTGAACAGGCCCCGCGGGTGGCAACGATAACCCGGTTGCCGATAATATCGATCAACTCAATGTCGCCGCCGTCAAGCTGAAGTGAAGGCCGGATTTCCCGTTCAATCGTCTCTTCGATCAGGCGCATCTTCTGAATATTGGAAAGCTGCGGCTGTTTTTCCTCCGGCTGGGGCTGATGCTGTACTTCAAGCAGAATCTTGGCAATATCACCATGGCAGCGTTCGCAACCGCCGCCGGCTTTGGTGAAGTTGGTAACCTCTTCAATGGTTTTGAGGTTGTTCTCCTGCACCGCCCGGATAATTTCAAGATCGGTGACCCCGAAACATTCACAGACCAGCTCACCCTCTTTTTCTTCAATCGTAGTACCGCGATAACAGGCGATCGCCTTCTCCAGGGCTTCCTGGCCCATGACCGAACAATGCATTTTCTCTTTCGGCAGGCCGCCGAGATAGTCGGCAATCTGCTGGTTTGAGATCTCTTCGGCTTCGGTCACGGTTTTGCCGATCATCATCTCGGTCAGGGCCGAGCCTGAAGCAATGGCGCTGGCACAGCCGAAGGTCTTGACTTTGGCATCGATAATCTTCTCATTCTCATCGAGTTTGAAGGTCAGTCGCAATGCGTCACCGCAGGAGAGTGAACCGACATCGCCGATTCCATCCGGATTTTCGATCTCCCCGACATTGCTGGGCTGCAAAAAATGTTTTTTTACCTTATCTGTGTATTCCCACATTTTACTCTACTCCTGAAATTGTCCGGTTGTCTGTCTCTACAAAATCCTGTATATTAAAGTCTAAACTTGATTATATTAGTTTGTTTTCCAAAAATCAAGTTTTTTTATTACGGATATTTTTTTCAGGACGGTCCATCTGGGAAATTACCCGATTTTCCGGGTCAATTGTTAAACGAACGGCATGACAAAAGTTTTAACGCCTTCATCCCTTGACATTTTACCTGGAGATATGCACTATACTGATAATAACAGGGGTACCCAACAAACTTCTGATCACACTATTTTCACGTTACAGGACAAAAAATGTTAAAACTTTTTCTTGCTTTTACCCTGGTTCCGGCCCTGGAGATTTTTCTTTTTATCCGTTTAGGCGGTGCCATTGGCATCTTCAACACATTTCTGGTGGTCATCTTAACCGGGGTTGTCGGGGCCGGTCTGGCCCGTTGGCAGGGGGCGGAAACCATGTTCCGGATTCGTCAGAGTCTGGCTCAGGGTGAGACTCCGGCCGAAGAGATGATTGACGCGGGCTTGATATTTGTCGCCGGTATGGTTCTGCTGACACCCGGTTTTCTGACCGATGCCATCGGTATTCTCCTGCTCTGGCCGGTGACGAGACGTCACTTTAAGCTCTTCCTGCGCCGTAAATTTGACCAGTGGATGGCCTCCGGCCAGATCAATATCGTCCGCTACCGTTAGTTGCCGGCTAGTTGCCGGCAGTTCCGGGTCGAGATGATGCGGTTACCCGCCTATTTTTTGCCGCTGATTTTTTCCAGTTCCTGGATTAAAGTTTCCAGCGGTGGTCTCTGGTTGATGTCGTTGACGTTGATGTAGCGGATGATGCCTTTTTTATCAATAATTACCAAGCATCTTTCAGAGACTCCGGTCGAGCGCAAGATGCCGTAGCTGTTGGCGGTTTGACCGTGGGGCCAGAAGTCGGAGAGAACTTCAAACCAGAGCTTTCCCATCTGGCCGGTCCAGGAGAAGAGAGTTGGAATGTTATCGACGGAGATCCCTAAAAGGGTCGCGTCGTACTTTGCGAACATGCTCTCAACAATATTGTAACCCGGCCACTGGTCGGAGCAGACCGGCGTCCAGGCAGCCGGAATAAAAGAGAGGACGACAATCTTTTTGCTGCGGTAATCCTGAAGACTGATAACCTTGCCGGAGACTGCGGGCAGCGTGAACCCGGGAGCCGTATCCCCGACTCTTACTTTAAGCAGGCTGTCGATCGGGGGTAAAATGCCGGGGTCGTAGATCATCTCCTGAAAGCTTTGGGAAGCTGCGAAAAGCGGGGCCTGCAGTAACAGTAAACCGATTATTGCCGCGATAGTTAAAGTTAGTTTTCTGATCATTGTCTCTCCTCCTTTTTTCTGATATTCCATTAATTTTCTTGCTTCGTGATTTATACCTTCCGGTTTTTTTAGCGAGCGGCAAGATCCAGCAATACCTGCAAAAAATCTTCGGGGTTGCCGAAACCGCCGCATTTGGCATAAAAAATCTGATTCTTCTTTTCACCCCGGTTATGGATTGCGATGAAAAAAGGTGTCCGAACCTGGCCGAGATCCTTGTAAATTGTATAATCGCTGTCAGCAAAAAGCGGGAATGTGACACTGTATTTCTCCCGGAAAATTCCGACTTCAAAGGCTGAATTGCCGATGCCGATGCCGATTATCTTGATCTGGGTGGCAAGTTTTTCGTCGTTCTGAATCAGAGTGTATAATTCATTGACCATCGGTGCTTCGTGCTGGCAGTAGGGGCAGTACATGCTGAAGATCTCGATCAGGAGAATGTCTCCGCCGATCTCTCCCGGACTTATAGTTTGGCCCGCGTCATTCTGCAAACCCAGGTAGGTGCGGGTTAAGGCATTTTCCGGGGTGGCCAGAGTCATGGCCGGCAGCTGTTCGCCGGCCGCCGGAAGGGGGGCTTTGTCCGGTTTATTTACCGTCTGCCGGCTGCCGCTGCAACCGCATAAAAACAGCAACGAGCCAAGAACAACGGCGGCTAAAAATGGTTTTAAAAATCTATTATTCTTCATAGCAAATACTAAAGTCCTCCGCCAGTCAGGCGTGAAAATCACCTTCGAAATTGAGTGGGAAAAGTTCCTGCTTCCGCACCTGCTCCAGCCGGAGCTTACCGTCCTGAAAAAATTGCGCTAATTTCATATCTCCTGCCGATGGTTCCGACTCTCTTTTGTGCCTTGTTTTCACAGACATGTCAATAACCTTTTGCCATCGGCCCGCAAGCATGATACAAAAGCGAATCAAAATAAGTTCAAATTTTTCGGTTACGGGAGTAGGCAGCACAATGGCAAATAGATGTACTGAAGGTTCGCTTC
>JAGGTT010000160.1 GCA_021163565.1 Candidatus Tharpella sp. | reverse complement strand
CTCAGTGGGGGTGAGTCCTACCGCGCTACCGGTTTTCTCGTCTCGGAAAGCTGCATGTTGACGGCCGGTCATAATGTCTACTGGCCGATGACCGATGCATATCCCTGGTCGGAACAGATGGCGACAACTCCGGGACAGAATCAAGCCCGGGAAAATACTTCAGTTTATATGCCCTACGGTTCAATCAGCAGCGACGACATGTATACCAACTCTGATTTTCCGGAAGCCGAAGACCTCCTCAAACAACCAAACGAATATGACTACGCCTGTCTCCTCTTAAATCAGACTTTTCCGGGGGTCAACACATTCATGCCTCTGGAATTCAACGCCCAGCCGCAAACGACAGTCAATATTGCGGGCTACCCGCTCGAGGTCCAGGGAGAAACCAACTCAATGGATATGTGGTCCGGCAGAGGCTCGGTGCTAGGAATCCGGGGGGAAAACCAGCAAATTATTGATTTCGATATTTTCATATCAGGGGGACACAGCGGCGGGCCGATCTGGTATTTCGACAAATTCTCCAACGAAAACCGGACAATCGGCATCGTCACCTGGAGCAACGTCACCTACGGCAGCGGGGTGCGGCTGACCGACATGAACAAAAAAATTATTTTAAGCTGGCTGACAAAAGAGACCGTCTATGACTATAAATACACTTATTACATTCCCTATTTTGCTGCCACCGAGAGTAAATGGTCCGGGCTGGCTCTGGCTAATCATCATAATATAAGCAATGACATCAGAGTTGAATATTTCACCCCGGACGGGATTCCCACCGGCAGCAAATTCATAACCCTGGCCCACTATGGTCAAACCGCGTTTGCATGCGATCCGCAGAAAGTTTCCTACGGCTGGATCCGGGTATCAGCAAGCGCGCCGCTCTACGGCATGATGCTGATCGGCAATTCAACTCCGTCAACCATGTTTGATCTGGATATGCAGAGCTCCCTCAACCGGAAGCTTATCCTGCCCCACCTGGCAGATGATGGTAAGGACTGGAAATCAATCGTCGTTCTCTGCAACCCTAATGCGACTGTTGCCGAGATCACCTACACCTATTACGCCCCCGAAACCGGGGCTGAGACCCGGGCCGCAACCAGCATTCCGGCCTGGGGCAGTATGACTGACGAGCTTGGGGAACGTTTGGGAAGAGATCTTAACGGCGGCCATATCCTGATTGAAGCAACTCAGCCGCTGGCCGGTTTTCTCCTCTACGACAGCAGTTTTACCGGCCAGAACAACTGGCGCGGGGGTTTGAGCGCAATGCCTTTAACCGGAGAATAGCTCCGCCATACTCAAAAAAGTGTAACTATTCAGCGTAAGTAGAAAAGTACCGTATATTGATGATTTTCAGTAAATTCCGGGGACATAACCCGATTCTCCGAAGGAAATCGGGATTGTGTACCCTGAATTTGCGAGTTAGCTGAATAGCGTCCCAGTCCGCTATCGCGGCCACATAATCATGAAGTAACACGTTTTATCTCGATGCGGGACATGATCGCCGTTGCAGCGGCTTTGCCGCAAAACGCATCGTGTACCGACTGGCTTGGGGGCGAAGCGAACTTCCAAATTAACGAGCGTTACTTGGAAGTTACAAAAAAGCTTTCTTTTACAGAAAAGATTGAGGGAGGTCACCGACGATGATTTTTGATCATAACATTGCAACCCGCCGACGTCAGGAGATGATCGACATCACAAATCTGGTCACAGCCGACCTTGAAGCCGAAAATTTCAAGGATGGTTTGTGTATCGTGTTCGTCACCCACACGACCGCGGCTTTGACCATCAATGAAAATGCCGACCCCGATGTTCCCCGGGATATGCTCGCGAAGTTAACTCAGCTGGTGCCGGAAAATGACAGCTACCACCACCTTGAGGGCAACTCGGATGCCCATATTCTCAGCACATTGATCGGTTGCTCGCTCAACATTCCGGTTGTAAACGGGAAAATGATTCTGGGTATCTGGCAGGGCCTGTTTTTCGTCGAGCTCGACGGCCCCAGACAACGCCGTTTCAAAGTGAAGCTGCTGGCGGGTTGATTTTAGTCTTAAGTATCAGATGAGAACGAAATTCTTACGGGGTCTGCTCCTTTTCTCTTTTCTCACCTTTTTCTCTTGTGACCCTTATTGCTCTTCTTTCAGATCAACCGGCAGGGCACAGCGATGACGTTGTTACTGATCCTTCGAGGCAGTTCAATGGCAAAAACAGCCTAAGCTGCTGCAAAAAAGTTTGGAGAGAACCATGAATCGAACACCGTCAATCATTCGAATATTTCTCCTGCTGCTGTTACCAGGATTAATGTTTTCTTTATTGTCAATTAAGGTATCATCCGTTCGGGCCGAGGAGAAACAGATAAAAATCGGCATTTTAGCCAAACGTGGGGCTAAACACTGTCTCCAAAAATGGTCCCCTACAGCCGCATATCTCTCCCAAAATATTTCAGGCCACTTATTTTCGATTGTCCCGCTCAGTTTCGATCAGGTTGATACGGCCACCGAGAAAGGTGAAATTGATTTTGTCCTGACCAATCCCAGCTACTATGTCACCCTGGAAATTAATTATAAGGTCGATCGACTTGTCACCCTGATAAATAGAGATGTTCACAACAAGCCGATGACTACCTTTGCGGGAGTAATCGTTACCCGGGCCGACCGCCGGGATATTACATCCATGAAAGACTTTATCGGCAAAAATTTTGTTGCCGTAGATCCTAAATCTTTGGGCGGTTGGCTGGCAGTCTTACGAATGTTTAAACGGGCCGGCATCAATCCCCGAAAAGATTTTGCCAGATTATCATTTGTCGGAACCCATGATGCAGCCATCTATACTGTGCTAAATGGCAAGGCAGACGCTGGCTGTGTAAGAACCAGCACACTTGAGCGTATGGCGGAAGAGGATTTAATCAACCTGAATGATTTCAAGGTTATCCACGGGCCATCGTCTCCAAATCACTTTTCACATGAACATCACCTGCTCCATTCAACCAGAGCTTATCCGGAATGGGCTCTAGCCAGACTCGATCACGTCACTAATAAATTGGCCGAGCAAGTCACCATGGTTTTGATCGACATGCCTTCCAACAGTTATGCGGCACAGCGGTCGCATAGTTTCGGGTGGAGCGTCCCTCTAAATTATCAGTCCGTGCACGAGTGCCTGCGAGAGCTTAAGGTCGGGCCCTACCGTGATTATGGAAAAATTTCCGTAGTTGACGTATACGAACAATACTGGGCTTATATTTTGGCTGCAGCCGTTATCATGTTGCTCTTTTTTGTTCTTTTCGTCAGATTGAAAACACTTAATATCAACCTTGAAAATGCAGTTGCAAAACAGAAGAGGACTGATCTTGAAAGAAAAAGATTGATCTCCGAGTTGTATAAAAGCTCCGATAAAATCAAGCTATTCGCCTATTCTGTGTCCCATGATTTAAAGAATCCTGCAATTGCACTCTCCGGTATCACAAAGCTGTTCACAAAGAAATATAGTGATACTCTTGATGAAAAAGGAACTCTTTACTGTGATCGAATGATGAAATTATCTGATCACATGGTTTCACTGGTGGAACAGATAAATATTTACATGTCAACCAAAGAGCAACCTATTACTCTGGAAACAATTAACAGCAAAAATATATTGCAAACCATTAGACAGGAGTATTCGAATCAATTGAGCCAGCGAAAAATAAAATGGCTCGAACCGGAACTCGATATAGAGCTCCGGGCTGACAAGCTGGCCTTGCTCAGAGTTTTCAGGAATTTCATCGATAATAGCCTGAAATATGGTGGGGAGTCTTTAAGTACAATTGAAATCAGTTATAAGGACTCGGATAAAGCCCATATTTTTTCCGTCAAGGACGACGGGGTTGGTTTGAATCCGGATGATTGTCAAAAGATTTTTGACCCATTTAAAAGAAGTAAAACGGCTCATGAAGTTGAAGGGAGTGGGTTGGGGTTGGCTATCGTCAAAGAAATTGCCGAGCTCCATCAGGGTAAAGTATGGGGGGAATCAGACGGAATACATGGGGTAACCTTCCATTTTTCAATTGCTAAAAATTTATAGTTTTATATCGTAGATCTCAGCCGTTAGCGGCATACAATCAGGCTTGACAAATGGGTATTAACAAAAAAACGGCGCGTGGTTTGAAGTGAATATCGGGGGATCGCGTTTAATAATGGGTGCAATTTTCGGGTGGCGTTTAAACTCCTGATCGAGAAATCTGCGCACATCCTGTCGCTGCCAGCCGCGCGGATGGACAAAATTACCGTAAAGCGACAGATCCCCGGCATAAAAATCCCGGACTTCAAGCCCGCTACTCTCGGAACTATAGAGCGGCAGGTTGAAGATCGCAAGGTTGAGAAAAGTGATTTCATGGTGGTGTGCAACCGTAAATTCCAGGGTCTGCCGGGCCTCATGTAACGTTTCCGCCGGGGTACCGAAAAGCAGATAGATATAGGTTGCAATGCCGGCTCGGCGCAAATTGGCAAGAACCTGAGCAACATCACTTAAAACAATCCCTTTCTTCATCGCGGATAAAACTTCCTCCGCCCCAGATTCAATCCCCAGTTTCAGCATGACACACCCGGACCGACGCAAGTCCAGACAAAATTTGGGATCAAGCAAATCACTCTCTACCCGCGCAAAACCATACCAGCCTGCCCGAGGAGGGACTTCAATAAGCCTTCGTAACAGAGCCGGACTCATCGCATTATCAAGGAAATGGATCAGCTCGTAGCGGCCTTCGGCAAAAAGCTGATCAAGCTCTTTGGACACAACTTCGGATTTAATCTGACAATAACAATTACCCTCCGCTTTTTCGGGACAGAAAGTGCAGCGGTTCCAGTAACAGCCGGAAGAAGCGGCATAGGGAAGAATACGTTCGGGGGCAAGATATTCATGATCTGAAAAATCGCTGTAATCTGGAGCAAAAGATTCAGACTCCTCCGGCTTTTTCCTCAACAATACCAATAATTTTTCCGCTCCCGGCCCGGCAATCAGGTGGTCGATTAAACCGGCAAAAGGATTATGCCAGTCCGGACGTGAGGCCCACGAAGTAATCAAACCGCCGCCAACGACAATGGCAAGTTCTGGAAAACGCCGCCGGCAGAAGCCAATCATCGCAAACGTACACAGGGCCTGGCTGAGATAATTCAGGGAAAAGCCGATAAACGACGGGGAATTTTCTTCAATCTGCCTGGTCAGACATTTACTAAAAAAAGGGTAGTAGATATTTTCCTGCGGCTCGGCGGCAGCCTGCAGCAGGTCCTGGCTGCGCAGAGGTGATAGTTGTTTATCGTTATAGTTTGCTAAGGAGAGCTCTAAATTATGCTCTCTACCCACCACTTCAACTACCCGGTTAAGATCAGCTACCGCCCGTTTATAGCGATCAAAATTTGTGTACGTTTTCTTGTCGCTCAATGCCGCCCGGTTTTTCTCAACGTGACGCAGAGCACGAAGACTCCAAGTATCGTTAGCTGTACAACTCTGCCGCAAAATATAATCCAGGCCCTCAAAATTGAGGTCAACGGTGACACAGTCAACCCCATGCCCTCTCAGAGACCCGGCAAGTTTTGCAATCCCGGCCGGCGCTTCAGCGGGTTTCGCCACCGGCGGATAGATCAGTAAAATTTCACTCATACTGTTATCTATATTGATTACCAATCTTTGGCAATCTGAAAATTAAAACCATT
>JAGGTT010000237.1 GCA_021163565.1 Candidatus Tharpella sp. | reverse complement strand
TGTGGTTAAGTTCATTTAAGGGTTTACGGCTCAAAAGGATGACACTGCGAACCTCAGTCAGAGAGGCGATCGTGATGTCCGGCAGGATGAAATAATCGTCATCCGCGTTATCGTGGGCCAGCAGCATTGAGGATGAGGGGCTGATATCAATCCGGCCCTCTTTAAGGCCGGCGTTGAGCCGGGCCGGATGGCCTGAGATCAGATTGAAACACTCACTGGTTAATGCTGTCTGGAGTTGGTTGAAAAGGGGCCAGCAGTTTAAGTAATTAATTTTCCCGAGATTAAGTTGTGAGTGCGGCATAATTAATTCTTTTGTCAGCTAATTTTTGTAAAAAGGTTGCCGTAATCCAAGTTTTTGGCTTTAGAATTGCGGTTTAGACTTTCACACTGTTTCTGCCAGAAAGAGAAATGATTCGGTTTGTTACTGGCCTGATTGTTGATCGCGGCATAGAAAAAGAGGGCCGCAAAGAAGTGATCCCGGCCGAGCAGTTTTTTTACCCGTTTGTCGCCGCGGCCGATACGGTAGAGCAGGGTGAAAATATCCTTGATCGCGTGTCGTTGAAAGCGCGGCAGGTTGAACCGTTTATTGATCGGTTTTAGACATTCTTCAACCAGTTCCTGAACCAGGTTGAGGCGTACATTGTCAGCCAGTGGGAACTTTTTGAAAATTCCCGGCAAAATCAAAGCCGCAACCACCATTTTTTCAAGTTCCTTGTCGTTGTTAGCGGTCGGATAAAAGTCTTCAATTTGCTTGATAAGCGGGATCGCTTCGAGGCAGTTTTCAGCAATCTCCGACGGCAGCCAGTGTTGGTTAATCCGGTAGCGGTGGCCGAGTTCCAGCAGGGCTGCGGTAGTTTTTTTGCAGTAAAGACCTTTTAACTCTTCGCGCAGTCGGCTGGCCGGAACTTCACTTAACCGGTCAGCCTGGGCCACAAGTCCTTTGCCGGTTTCATCTTCAATGGTGAATCCAAGTCGGCAGGCGAATTCCAGCGCCCTCAAGATGCGTACCGGATCCTCTGCGAAACGCAGGTTCGGATCGCCGATGATGCGGATAATACGGTCTCTTAAATCGTGTAAGCCGTCAACGTAATCGATTACCGAGAAATCAGCGATATTGTAGAATATTGCGTTAATTGTGAAATCCCGCCGTTCGGCATCCTCTCCCGGGCTGCCGAAAAGGTTGTTGGCAAGTTCCGGTTGTTCCTCAATGCTCTCGGCTTCATCCTGATCCAGAGTGAAAGTCCGGCGAAAAGTGGCAATTTCAAAGATCTGCGGCATTGATTGTGAACGGTCGTGGAAAAATATATGGACCAGGCGGAAGCGGCGGCCGATAATACGTGAGTTGCGAAATAGTTTTTTTACCTGTTTCGGGGTCGCATCGGTAACGATATCGAAATCAGCCGGGGTTTCACCGAGCAGAAGATCCCGCACGGCACCGCCGGCAAGATAGGCTTTGAAACCATGATTTTTCAGCCGGTAGAGAATTTTGACGGCGTTATGATCGATCTTTTTACGGGATACAGGGTGGCCGGAACGGGTGATTATTACCGGTTCAGGGCCAGAAACATGCGGGTCTTTATCACGGGTGTGAGATGAGGTCATAGATGTTATTTACAGTAAACCCCCGCCGGGTTTATTTTACCGGTTGAGTTTTTATCGTTCATACAGTATGTATTATGCGTAAGCTGGTCGGAATAAGGAATGTCAGAGTCACTCTTTTGAGGTGAACCTGCCCGAGGCGGGCCTATAGCAGATATACCCTGTTCAGGTAAAGTGTTTTATGGAGGTATAAAAAGATTGGCGGAATTAAAGAGTCGGGCTAAGCTGGAAAAAGAGCTGCAACAGATTCGGCAGAAAAATATTATCTTAAATAATCAGTTGGATTGTATCCTGGCAGAGCAGGATAACCGCAGCGTGGCTGAAATTCTACGTGAAGCCTCGTTTCAGCAGGCAATTCTGATTGCTGATCTACGAGAAAAAGAGGCGGCGCTTAACAAACTTGTTATTACCGATGGTTTAACCGGTCTCTACAATCATCGTCATTTTCAGCAGCGCCTGCGGGATGAGTGTGAGCGGGCCAAGCGTTACAACTCCAAGCTTTCATTGATTATGATCGATATTGACAATTTCAAACACTATAATGACACTCATGGTCATCCGGCCGGAGACAAAGTATTGCTGGAGGTTGCCAGGATATTGCTGGATAATGCCCGACATAGTGATATTGTGGCCCGTTATGGGGGTGAGGAGTTTACCGTTCTCTGTCATAGTTCAATGGTTGATACGATCGGGGTGGCTGAGCGTTTTCGAATGGAAATTGAAGAGGCCGTTATTCCCGGTCAGGAACAGCAGCCCTTGTTGTCCGGGCAGAGCACCGGGTCTCTGACGATCTGTCTCGGCATTGCGGCGTACAATGCGGATATGAAAGAGCCGAGTGAACTGGTGGAACTGGCTGACCGGAAACTTTATCAGGCCAAAAAAGCGGGGAGAAATCGGGTTGTTTATTGAGTCCATCTTGCGTCTCAGAGTGACACTTTTCATCAGAGTTCTGATCCTTGTCAATCTCTGTGCCGTAGTTCCCCTGCTGATTATGTCGGAGTCAGTCTATGCGGTTTGTAGTTCAATTTTAGTCCATGTTTTTTCAGCAATTACGCTGTTCTGGTTTATGACTAAAGTGGTCTGGCAGGTTCGGGGCGGGCTCAATAAGCTGGTTAGTGTGGTGGAAAAGCACTCGTTTGAAGATGAGACGGAGATTATCTCCCAGCCTGAGCTCGATATGGGTAGATATGCAGGGATACTCAGCCAAACGACAGAGCTGTTGGAGAAACAATACCATAAACTTATTTCCCACTCCCGACAGCTGGAAAACTTTTC
>JAGGTT010000227.1 GCA_021163565.1 Candidatus Tharpella sp. | reverse complement strand
TTTGAAATGTATAACAAGTTAAGAGACAAACACGACAAACTACTTGTCGTGCGTCAGATCCGACGGCTCCGCAAAAGATTATGCGCTGGCATTATCCCGTTCAAAACTTCTACGTCCCATCTAAAAAATAATAATAACAAAAAAATCATTTTCAGAACAAGATTTTATCATCCAGCGAACACTCTCTGTAAAGCAAAAAAAGTGTATACTGTCAAGGGATAATATAATATTTTTCTAAATAAACACAGGCAAACCGAGAAAAAACATCCTGAGAACTGATATATGTAGAATTGTCAAGTTTTCCCAGTTGCCCGGCCCCGGCAGAAGAGCATTTTCACAACAACTATTTCACTTGCTTTTCATTCCGCCTGTAAGTATTATAGCAGTTGCTTCTAAACTTGCTGCAACAGCCGCAACCAGCAACAGAATAGCTGTTTTTACCCCTAGAAATAAACCGAGTAAAACCAAACGAATGCGTGTGAATATAAAAAAGTTATCAAACTTGCGGCACCACGCCTGGCATGCAAGGTTCGCTGCTGTCATACTCATCTCAAGCCTGCTGCTGTCAGCACCGCTCCTAGGCAACAGCAAATTATATGCCGCCAACAAAAAACAGGTCGAGTTTGTGGCCGACAACCCACCCTACCTGGAAGACTTTGTCATAAGCTCCGAGGATGATAAAATCAGCCTCTCTTTAAGTGTTGCAAACCCTTTTGATCTCGAGATAAAATCTTTACTTCTAAACGGTGTCTCACAAAAAATCTCACTGAATGTGGAAGTCAGCGTGAACAGTTTTAACCTCTATCTGGTCAAATTCGACCGGACACTGAGCGACAACACCTACATCCACAACATAGATTACGACAACCTGAAAAAAGTATTCACGATCACAACTTCACCGGATAAAAAACCGATTGAAACTGATTCTTATAAGAAAGCGGTCGAGATCGCTTCAACATTCAAAGAGATCACGCTGCTCCACAAGAACCAGATTGAAATTGGCCGCTTCTACCAGGTTGAAACTCAAACTGAGATCAGAGAAGTCAGCCTCCCTTTTCATCTTGAGTATCTCTTCTTTTTTCTCTCGGCCTGGGATCGGAAAAGTAACAGTTATACCCTGGATATCCCCAATCAACTATTAACTGAAATACTGAAGAGATAATCTTGCCAGCCCCCGCATCAATAAGCGATCAGAGCACCAAAGATCACATCAAGAAGGATCATCAGCGCCGCAGACGAGAGATGATTATTATCGCGGTTCTGGCGATTGTCATAACCGCTCTCTTCTACATCGAGATGAACCTGACCAACCTGCCGACGGATATGCCGATCCTCGGCAACGTTATCGTTTTCGCTCTCATAAATATCAATATAATCCTCCTGCTTCTGCTGATTTTTCTGATCCTCCGCAACCTCCTGAAACTCCTGCTCGAAAGAAAACGTAAAATTGTCGGTTTTCGCCTGCGTACCAAACTGGTAGTGGCCTTCATTTCATTATCACTTTTCCCGACGATTCTGCTTTTTGTGACCGCAACCGGGTTCATCCGTTTCAGTCTCGACAACTGGTTTTCGAGTAACTTTGAAACCTCACTCGATGCCTCACTCGTAATCGCCCAGGAATATTACGACAATCTGCGCCAGCAGAACCGTACTTTAGCTGAAGTGATCGCGGACGAAACCACCCGCAAAGGCCTGTTGATCGGGGAACAACACCAACTTTTACAAAAACTGGTCGAGACAAAACGCTCCGAATACGCTCTCGATGCCATCGCCATTATCCCACAACCCGGCCCACCGTTGGCCTGCACTTTAAGCCTGAGTTCTTCGTTAAGCAAAGAAAACTATCAGGCCAGCATCGACTTGACTGACAAGCTGCAAAACCGCGACCTGGTTGTGCCTATGGCCAACGGGGCCACCATGATTCAGGGCTGGGCCCCGATACTTTCAACCTGGCAAGGAGATAAAGTGATCGCCCTGGTGGTTACGATCAAGCAGATACCGGCCAGCCTCGCTTTGGAAATGCAGAATATTTCAGAAAAGTATACGGCTTACAAGAAAGCTAAAAGCCTGGAGATCTATATTAAAAGTAACTATATCATGACTTTTGTCCTGATTACGGCTCTGATCACTTTCATCTCAATCTGGTTCGGGTTCTTTCTGGCTAAGGATATCACGGCCCCGGTCCACGAACTTGCTCTGGCGACTCAGCAGATCGCCAATGGCAATCTTAATTTCAGTATCGATATGGTAGCCAGTGATGAACTCGGCATTCTCGTTAATTCTTTCAACAGTATGACCAAAAACCTTCTCGAAAGTCGCAAGGAACGTGAACTTGCCCACCAGGAGATGAGCCGTATCAGTTCCGAACATGAACAGAGACGACGCTACACTGAAACCATCCTCGCAAATATCAGCACCGGGGTTATCGCCTTGGACCGCACCGGCAGTATCACCACGATCAATCACGCGGCAGAAAATATTTTCGCCTTCGCTCCGAATACGACTCAGGGACGAAACTACCGGGATGTTTTTCACCAGGAGCTGATTCAGAGAATCCGTCAATACCTGAAAGAGAGCCAGAATAATCCTGACAAAAAACGCAACATTGAACTAACGCTGCCGGATCGCAACCGTTACGTATCCGTTCATTTCAGCCCTTTTTACGCGGAATCCGACAGCTACATCGGCATGCTCATCATCATTAATGACATGACCGAACTGGTTAAGGCCCAGAAAACCGTAGCCTGGCGTGAGGTTGCCCGCAGGATCGCACATGAGATTAAAAATCCGCTGACACCGATTGCCCTTTCGGCTCAGCGCATCCAGCGCAAATACAGTTACCTGACCGAAGAAGACGACCATGTTCTCAAAGACTGCACTACCACAATTGTCCGTCAGGTCAACGATTTGAAATCTCTGGTTAACGAATTCTCCAGTTTCGCGCGCATGCCCCAGGCCCGTCCGACCCTGCAGAATCTAAATAAGATCATTGATGAATCCTTGATTTTATACCGCCAGAGCCACACTCAAGTGGAATTTACTTTTACGCCTGATGACAGGGTGCCGGATTTCTATCTCGACCGGGAACAGATCAAGCGGGTTATGACCAATCTCGTGGATAACGCCCTGGCCGCACTCAACAAAGTCGACTCGAGTAAAATCTGGATTGCCACCAGACTTGACAAAAGTCTGGAAATGGTTATTATCGAGCTCAACGACAATGGCCCGGGAATGGATGAAAGAACCCAGGCCCGCCTTTTCGAACCCTACTTCTCAACCAAAAAGAGGGGTACCGGTTTAGGACTGACCATCGTCAAGACTATTATCAACGATCATCGCGGTTTTATTCGTGTCCGTGAAAACCATCTTAAGGGAACCTGCTTTGTAATCGAATTACCGATTACAAAGAATGCATAAGATCCTTAACCTGTATCGACTAAAGTGAAATGTAAAAATGAAAAAGACCATTCTCATAATTGATGACGAACCGGATATCTGCCAGTCAATGAGTGATATTTTCAGTGATGAAGGTTATAATGTCATGACTGCCGGAGATGGTAATGAAGCTTTGGAAAAACTCGAAAAAGAGACCCCGGATCTGATTTTTCTTGATATCTGGCTGCCCGATAGTGACGGTTTAAAACTTCTGCCCGGACTTAAACAGGAACACCCGCAGGTACCGGTAATCATGATCTCAGGACACGGCACCATCGAAACTGCGGTTCAGGCGACCAAACTCGGAGCCTTTGATTTTATCGAAAAACCTCTCTCTCTGGACAAACTGGTAATTACTGCCAGCAACGCTTTAACCATCTCCAGACTCCGGGAGGAGAATGTCCGGCTCAAGAAAAAATATAATGAAAATCGTCTGATCGGTGAATGCCGCCCGATTCTTCAACTCAGGGAGCAAATCAGGATTATCGCCCCGACTGACGGCTGGGTTCTGATTGTCGGCGAAAACGGTACCGGCAAAGAGATGGTCGCCCGTGAGATCCACCGCCTCAGCAACCGCCAGAACGGCCCTTTTATTGATGTCAACTGCGCCGCTATTCCCGACAACCTGATTGAGTCCGAACTTTTCGGCTATGAGAAGGGCGCTTTCACCGGAGCTGACCGCCGCCAGAAGGGTAAATTTGAGCTCAGCGACCAGGGTACAATTTTCCTCGATGAAATCGGTGATATGAGTCTCAACACTCAGGCCAAGATCTTAAGGGTTCTACAGGAAAAGACCCTCTCCCGCCTGGGTAACAGTAAACCAATACCGATCGACGTCCGCATCATCGCGGCCACCAACAAAGATCTCGAAGAAGAGATTAAAACCGGTAATTTCCGCCAGGATCTCTATTTCCGCCTCAATGTTCTCCCGATCCAGGTGCCGGCTTTAAGAGATCGCCGCGAAGATATCCCCCTGCTCTGTGAAACCTTTATGACTAACTACTACAATAATCACGGTGGTACTTACCGGCATCTTTCCCCTGAGGTCATCACCAGACTCAAAGAATATAACTGGCCCGGCAATGTCCGTGAGCTTAAAAATCTGATGGAGCGGCTCTCCATCATGTGCACGACCGAACTCATTCAGATAGACGATTTACCGCCCTACCTGCGCGATCTCAAAGAATCCGGCCGGGGAAAGGCGGAAGCCCATCAATGGAGTGATTTTTTAGAATCAAATTCGTTCAACGATGTCACAAAAGCCTTCGAAAAACTCTACATCTCGGATAAACTACTTAAAAATGACTGGAATATATCTAAAACTGCTAATTTAATCGGCATGACCCGGCGGAATCTGCATCGCAAGATCAACGCGCTGGATATCTCGCAGCCGGATTTATAGCCTTAATGTTAATTAACCACTAATGGATAAAACAACAACTAATGGCTCAGAAAAACAACCATAACAATGACTACGGCGCTGATGCAATTGAAGTCCTTAAGGGCCTCGATCCCGTCAAGATGCGGCCGGGAATGTATACGGATACAACCCGGCCCAACCATCTCGCACAGGAGGTTATCGACAACAGTGTCGATGAAGCGATTGCCGGTTTTGCCAACCGTCTCGATGTAACCCTGCACCCGGACAACTCCATCTCGGTCAAAGATAACGGTCGGGGAATGCCGGTTGACATTCATCCTGAAGAGAAGGTTCCCGGAGTCGAGTTGATCATGACCAGGCTCCATGCCGGTGCCAAATTCTCGCAGAAAAGCTATCAGTGTTCCGGCGGCCTGCACGGGGTCGGAGTTTCAGTGGTAAACGCTCTCTCAGAACGCCTTGAAGTTGAAATCCGCCGTGACGGCGGCCGCTTCGGTTGCGCCTACGCTAACGGTGAGGCCACAGAATCTCTGCACCGGATAGATGATATCGGTCGCCACAACAGCGGTACGACTATTCATTTCTGGCCCAACCCTAAATATTTTGATTCGGTCAAATTCGTGGCTACCAGGCTCATACATTCCCTGCGGGCCAAAGCGGTTCTCTGCCCCGGTCTCAAGGTATCATTCAGAGACCTGATCAATGACAAAACCTATGAATGGCACTTTATAGACGGTCTGTCCGACTATCTGAAACAAAGTTTAGGCAACTATCTGCAGCTTCCGGAACAACCATTTACCCATAAATTCACCGGTGAACATGAAAATATCACTTGGGCCATGACCTGGCTTCCTGAAGGCGGTGAGCTAATCAATGAGAGCTATGTCAACCTGATCCCGACATCCCAGGGCGGCACCCATGTCAACGGCCTGCGTAGCGGCTTGCAGGCAGCCTTCAGAGAGTTCTGTGATTTCCGCAACCTGCTGCCCCGGGGGCTCAAACTCTCTCCCGAAGACAGCTGGGAAGGTTTAAGCTATATCATCTCCCTGAAAATGCCGGAACCTCAGTTTTCGGGTCAGACCAAAGAACGTCTGACCTCCCGGGAAAGTGCTTCATTTGTTGCCGGGGTGGTTAAAGACTCCTTCAGTCTCTGGCTCAATGAGAACCCGACTCTCGGTGAAGAGTTGGCGGCGATGGTCATCGCCAGCGCCCAGAAACGGCAGCGGGCGGCAAAGAAAGTTGAACGAAAGAAGATCACCAGCGGCCCGGCCCTGCCGGGAAAACTTGCCGACTGCGTCTCTCAGGATCCCAACTTGAGTGAACTTTTTCTGGTTGAAGGCGATTCCGCCGGCGGCTCGGCCAAACAAGCCCGGGATCGCAACTTTCAGGCGGTTATGCCCTTAAGAGGCAAGATCTTAAACACCTGGGAGAGTGATGTCGAAAGCATCATGGCCTCAAAAGAGATTCACGACATTTCCTCCGCAATCGGAGTTGACCCGGGATCACCCAAACTTGACGATCTCAGATACGGCAAGGTCTGCGTCCTCGCTGATGCCGACTCTGACGGCCTCCACATTGCCACCTTGATCTGCGCCCTCTTCCTGCGTCATTTCAAACCCCTGGTCAGCGCCGGACATCTCTATATCGCGATGCCGCCGCTCTATCGCATTGACCGGGGCAAGGATATCTTCTACGCCCTTGACGAAGCCGAAAAAGAGGGAATTTTAAATCGCCTTAAAGGTGAAAAAAAAGCGGGCAAAATCAATCTGCAACGCTTTAAGGGTCTGGGTGAGATGAACCCGCTGCAGCTTCGGGAAACCACTATGGCTCCGGAGACCCGCCGACTGGTCCGGCTCAATCTGGATCACGAAGAAGAAGATTTCAAAATAATGGATATGATGCTGGCCAAAAAAAGAGCCGCTGACCGGCGGCGCTGGCTCGAAGGTAAAGACCAGTTTATAAACTTAGACGCGGACTAAAGCCCGCAGACAAGTAGCTTTTTCAGAATATTTCTCTGTCCTAAAAACGAGCTAATGTTCCGCAAGTCACTAAACTCACTGTCAAGACACAAGGATCACATGAATCAGGACAACCGCAACATAATCCAAGATACTACTGAGAAACAGTTTCTCGGTCAGTTTACAGAAAAAGCCTACTTAGAATACGCCATGTACGTCATCCTCGACCGGGCTCTGCCTTATATCGGCGACGGTCTTAAACCGGTGCAACGGCGCATCATCTACGCGATGTCTGAACTTGGCCTTAAAGCTGGAGCTAAATACAAAAAATCGGCCCGGACGGTAGGTGACGTTTTAGGTAAATTCCATCCCCATGGCGACAGCGCCTGCTATGAAGCCATGGTGGTCATGGCCCAGCCTTTCACCTACCGCTATCCGCTGGTCGACGGCCAGGGCAACTGGGGCGCTCCGGATGATCCAAAATCATTTGCCGCTATGCGTTACACTGAATCCCGGCTTTCGGCCTATGCCGAACTCCTTTTAAGTGAACTCGGCAAAGGTACGGTTGACTGGGTTGATAATTTCGACGGCACCCTGAAAGAGCCGAAGCTGCTACCCGCCCGCCTGCCCAATATTCTCTTAAATGGCAGCACCGGCATTGCCGTCGGCATGGCTACCGACATCCCGCCGCACAACCTGGCTGAAGTCGCCACCGCCTGCATCCATCTGCTTGACCATCCCCAGGCGACCACGGCAGAGCTTTGCAAATTCATCAAGGGACCGGATTTCCCTTCGCAAACCGAGATTATAACCCCGAATGAAGAGATCATCAAAATCTACGAAAAAGGTTCGGGCTCAATTAAGATGCGGGCCGTATATCACAAGGAAGATAGCGACATCGTCATTACCGCGCTGCCGCATCAAGCCTCCGGCGCCCGGATCATGGAACAGATCGCAGCCCAGATGCAAGCTAAAAAACTACCTCTGGTCGCTGACTTACGGGATGAATCAGACAATGAAGAACCGATTCGCCTGGTCATTATCCCGCGCTCAAACCGGGTTGACAGTGAACAGTTAATGGCCCACCTCTTTGCGACAACCGATCTTGAAAAAAACTACCGCGTCAATCTCAACCTGATTGCTCTCGACGGCCGCCCCCGGGTTATGAACCTGGCCGAAATTTTAAGTGAATGGCTGACCTTTCGCACTGAGGTTGTCAGGCGGCGGCTCAACTACCGTTTAGACAAAGTCACAGCCCGGCTCCATATTCTGACCGGCCTGCTGATTGCGTTTTTAAATCTTGATGAAATTATTGAGATTATCCGCAACAACGACCGGCCAAAACCAATTCTCATAGAACGTTTTAATTTGAGTGAAATTCAGGCGGAAGCAATCCTGGAACTCAAATTACGTCATCTGGCCAAGCTTGAGGAGATGAAAATCAAGGGTGAAGAAAATGACCTTGAAAAAGAGCGTGGTTCACTCGAAGAGATTCTCGACTCAAACCGCAAGTTGAAAAGTCTGATCCGCAAAGAGATCAAAGCCTGCGCTAAACAGTTCGGGGATAAACGACGCTCGCCGACGGTTATCCGTTCTGAGGCCCTGGCTTTAACCTCGATTGATCTACTGCCGACGGAAGCAATCACGGTTATCCTCTCGGACAAGGGCTGGATCAGGGCCGCCAAGGGGCACGACATCGATCCGCAAAAGGTCAACTACCGGGTTGGCGACAGCTTTAAAAGTGCGGTACCAGGCCGTAGCAATCAACCGGTAATTTTTCTCGCAGCTAACGGTCGCTGTTACACGCTGCCCTCTCATAACCTGCCTTCAGCCCGGAGCCACGGAGAACCGTTGAGCGGCCGTCTGCAGCTTGAAGACAATGCCCCGATAGAACATATGCTGATGGGTGAAGAGGATGATCTCTTTCTCATCGCCTCGGATTCGGGCTATGGCTTTATCGCCAGACTTGCGGATCTTGTCAGTAAAAATAAAAGCGGTAAAGCCGTATTGACACTGCCGCCGGAAGCCCATCCCCTGGCTCCGTTACTGGTCAGAAACCTTGAGAAGGAAAGTCTGGTGGCTTTAAGCAGCAGCGGCCGCATACTGATCTTCTCACTCACCCAACTGCCGTTGCTGTCCCGGGGTAAAGGCAACAAGATTATTAATCTGACCCCGAGCCGCGGCAAGCGTAAAAAAGAAATCCTTAAATCCATGGTTATCCTACCGGCCGAGGCAACCCTGAAAATTTACGCCGGCCGCCGCCATCTGACATTGAAAAAAGAGAGCTTGAAAAGTTATATCGGTAATCGCGGCCGCCGCGGCCAGATTCTGCCGCACGGCCTGCAGCGAGCGGAACAACTTGAAGTGATTACGGCAGAGGAGAACAATAATGAAGATTGATTGGGCCTATATGCGCAAAGGCTGAACCTCATGTAAAAAAGCCCAGGAGTTCCTGGATGAGTACAAACTGCAGATCAAAGAGGTAACCAATGCCCGCAAGGAACGGATTGAGCATAAAGCCGCCTGGCAGATCTTAAGCCAGGCGGAAACGATAACTGTCGCCAAGGGCAGGAAACAACTCAGCTTCACCCCCACAGATGCAAACCGGGAGGAGATTCTAAAGGCAGCAATGGGACCCAGTGGTAATCTGCGGGCCCCGACTTTAAGAATCGGCACGCGACTTGTGACAGGATTCAATCTGGAGCTCTATAAAACCATATTTTCCTGATGGATGATACCAGTTTAGAAATCATGGTTGCGGCCCTGGCGGAGGAGTTGCCGGAGACCTTCATTACCAAGGTGCACCAGATGACTCCCTACCACCTGCTGTTACGCCTCCGCGGCGGCGGCCGCGGTGGTGAGCGGCGCCTGCTGATATCGGCGGCACCCCGGGAGGCGGGACTTCATATAAGTTCCCGCCGCTACCTCAATCCCCCCCGACCTTTACGTTTCTGTGCCTACCTCCGCCACCATTTTCAGGGGGCAAAAATTAAAGCGATTGAAAAGGTCATTGGTGATCGTATTGTCATCATCAGAGCGGCCCGCCGGCACGAAGAGGAGAAACAACTCATCATTGAACTCATCGGGAAACGAGGTAACGTCCTCATGACCCGGGGAGAAGAGATGCTGATCGGGGCCTTAATGCTCGAAAAAGGTGCGGCCCTGAGACTTAAAACCGGCAGCCCCTATCAACTGCCTGAGCCGATCTGTGAAACTGCCGCTGGCAACCGGCCTGCCAGCTTATTTGAGACTATCGGTATCCACGATTTCAGAACCAGACCGGACCAATTACAGACTCAATATGATAACTGGTTTTTCCCGCACTACAAAAAATATTACGGTGATCTCGAAACTCGGAATTCAAGCAAAGCATTACAACAATATCAACGCCGTTTACAAAGAAGAATAAAGAAACTGAACCTGGAACGAGAGGAAAAAGCTCAACATATCAATGATAACCGCTTCGGCGATCTTCTCAAAGGCGAGCTTCATAAACTTAAGAGAGGATGCGAAAAGGTAGTAGTCACCGACTACTACTCAACCACACTGGAAAAGATCGAACTCAGCCTCAACCCCGCTTTAAGCCCGTTGGCAAACATGGAAAAATTTTATAAAAATGCCAAAAAGGCTAAACGTGGACTCAAGCTGATCGGTAAACGCCTGCTGGCCACCGAACAGGAAAAAATTTATGCTCAGGAGCTGCTTTTTCAACTCGACCGCTTGACCGCCGACCCGGATCGAGAAATCTCGGATGAAGAACAGGAGCTTCTGGATCTGGCTGCGGCTATAACTGAAAAAAGAGGCCGTCAGCCGCAACCGGCCGCCGCACCCAGGCGACCGCAAACGCAAGCGAAAAACCGCAATCATAAGCACCGGGGAGTTGAAAGAATCGACGGTATCAATGGCGGCATCATCTATCTCGGCCGCAATGTCATCGGCAACGAAAACATCTACCGTCACTTAGGATCTCCGGATGACCTCTGGTTTCATGTCCACAACCATCCCGGAGCCCATGTCTTACTGAAAAACGCTCCGGGAGCTGCAGCGTGCGAAGAAGAAAAGATGCAGGCTGCAGCCCTGGCCGCGACCAACTCAAAGGTCGGAGCGGAGAAGATGGTCGAAGTCACCATGATCCAGGTAAAATACCTGCGCAAGCCCAAAGGTGGCCGTTTAGGTCAGCTTCTTTTAAGCGGACCGCAACAGACCTTGAGAGTAAATAACCATGGATAAACTGATTGACCCACTCGCTCGGCAACTCACGACCCGGCTTAAAGAAGCAGGTTTCCGGCCGGAACAAATTGTCGCTGATAAAGTATTACGAACCTGTTACGGCTACGATGCAACCCGCCAGAGTGCTGCTCCGCTGTTAGCGCTACTCCCCGAGAATGAGCTGCAGGTACAAACCATCCTTAAACTGGCTACCGAAAAAAATCTGAAAATCTTTCCCCGGGGAGCCGGAAGCGGAATGTCGGGTGGAGCAATTCCGAGCGCCGACGGCATTATTCTCTCATTGACCAGAATGAGACGGATCCTGGAAATCGATGAAGACAATATGATCGCCACGGTCGAACCGGGGGTGGTTACCGGTGACCTGCAGGAGGAGGTTGACAAATTTGGCCTCTTTTATCCACCCGACCCGGCCAGCCTTGCATTTTCGACCATCGGCGGCAATGTCACCGAAAATGCCGGGGGCCCGCGGGCCGTCAAATACGGAGTTACCGGTAACTTTGTCATGGGCCTGGAGGCCTATCTGATCAACGGCGAAAAGATAACCTGCGGCAACAAATGTATCAAGTCGGTTTCAGGTTACGATCTCACCTCCCTCCTGGTCGGTTCGGAGGGAACTCTGGCGGTAATCACCAAAATCCTTTTGAAACTTCTACCGGCTCCAGAAACTGTAAAAACTTCACTCCTGGCATTTTCGTCAATGACGGCGGCCGCCCATGCCGTAAACGCGATGTTTAAATACCAGATCAATCCTTCAACTATCGAATTTCTCGATCACCATTCCATCAATGCGGTCCGTTCCGAACTGCCGTTCGCCCTGCCGGAAGCGGCGGACACGGTTCTCTTGGTCGAGCTCGACGGCCCTGAGGCCCAGGTCGAAAATCAGAGTCTTAAACTTAATAAACTCTTCAAAAATGACACCCTGCTTTTGATTGCCGCCAAAGATGAAAGTGAGCGCGAACAACTCTGGCTCGCCCGCCGTAAACTATCACCCGCAATCGCCAATATCGCTCCTCACAAAATCAATGAAGATATAGCGGTACCATTGGCGGCAATTCCTAAGGTAATCTCTAATTTAGAGGAGCTCTCCCGGGAAATCAACCTGCCGATCGTCTGTTTCGGCCATGCCGGTGACGGTAATATCCATGTTAATGTCATGCTCGATAAAAATGACCCCGACCAGGCGGAACGGGGCCGCAAAGGAATCGATGAAATTTTTGCCATAACTCTGGAAGCGGGCGGTACGCTCTCCGGAGAGCACGGAATCGGCAATACCAAATCGGCCTATTTCGACAAAGAGTGGGATCCTGTAACTATTGCCACGATGCGGGCCGTGAAAAAGGCTTTTGACCCCGACAATCGACTTAATCCCGGGAAAATTTTCCCGGTCTGAGACAGCCTGAATCACACTTATAAATAATATAACTATGACTCCATTTGAGATCGAAGAAGAACTTAAAAAATGTGTTAAATGCGGTGCCTGTATGGCGGTCTGTCCCATCTACCGGCAGACCAGACGCGAGGATATGGTCGCACGCGGCAAGCTTAACCTGATAGAGCTAATCAAAGACAGCCGAGAACTGCCGACCGGCTGGCTTGAGGCGGTTGATTACTGTCTCCTCTGCTGCTCCTGTGAAGAGAACTGCTCAAAAGGGGTAAAGATAACCGAGATTATTGCCGCTGCCCGGGTTCAGCAAACAGAAATCATGGGTTTGAATCCGATTAAAAAAGGAGTTTTCGCACTCCTTAAAAACCGCTTTTTATCGATCTCCAGATTTGTCAAACTTGGGTCTTTCGGACAATGGCTGCTATGGCGGCGCCTGCCGCGCCACAGCGGTCTGGTACGCCGGCTGCCACTGCCGGGAATTGATGAAAAAACCGTTATCCCGGCCCTGCCGAAACACAATCTTGACGATCTTTTGCGTAAGCGCCGGACTGCATCGAATTTGCAACCGATACTTTTTTTCCCGGGCTGTGCAACCCGTTATCTCCATCCCCAAATGGGACTTGATCTGATCTTTGTTCTGGAAAAACTTGGGTTTAATGCCATTGTCCCGCCGGAGTTCAAATGCTGCGGCATGGTCACCTGGGGGG
>JAGGTT010000166.1 GCA_021163565.1 Candidatus Tharpella sp. | reverse complement strand
TATTGCTTTTATTGAAAAACAGGATTATACTTGTACAATAAACAAGACAACTAAGGAGGTCGTGATGCGAGTCGTTAACTTTAGCGAAGCCCGAAACAACTTAAAATCAGTTTTAGATCAAGTTTCTGATGATGCTGATTATACTGTAATCTCAAGACGAGATTCAACTGATGCAATCGTTATGTCGTTAGATACTTTTAACAGCTTTATGGAAACACTTCACCTTCTAAAAACCCCAGCAAATGCTGCTCACCTAAGGAAATCTATTGATCAATTTCATAATAAAAAGATCAAAGAGCGGAAATTGATCCATGAGTAGGAAATTAGTATGGACTGGAGAAGCGTGGAAAGATTATGTTTATTGGCAATCTCAAGATAAAAAGACATTGAAGCGGATAAACAGATTAATTGATGCTGTAAAACGTGATCCTTTTGAAGGTATAGGGAAACCAGAAGCCTTAAAAGAAAATCTATCTGGTTTTTGGTCAAGGAGAATCGATGAACCTAATCGACTGGTTTATGCTGTTTCAGATGAACATATTACAATAATATCTTGTAGGTATCATTATTCCTAACATTATCGTTCTATTGACTTTCATGCTGACAACAGCTCTAGTCTAGACAGACTAGGCATAATATTTTCATGGAGGTATAGTTATGGGAAATACTTGGCAGTTACAAGAAGCTAAAAACAAATTTAGTAATTTAGTGGACAAAGCCCACCATAGTGGTCCTCAATTTGTCACCAAACATGGTAAAGAATCTGTTGTGATTATTGCTATTGAAGACTACCGAAAACTCAATAAACCAAAGTCTGACTTAGTTTCTTTCTTAAAAAAATCTCCTCTCTCTGATATTAATATTGACCTCGCAAGGGACAAAAGCCCTTCAAGAGACATCGAATTATGAAATACTTATTGGATACATGCGTCATTTCAGACATGAAAGAAAGCGGAGCAGTATTGTATAACCCGTGGCAATAAAAGAGAAAAGGCTAACGAATTTAACAGCAAGAAATTGCCGAAGTGACTTAATATGAAAATAGTAGTTTTGATCAAACAGGTGCCCGATACGACTGAGGTTAAGCTGGACAAAAAGACCGGCAACCTGATTCGGGAAGGGGTGGATAGTATTGTTAATCCTGACGATCGTCAGGCACTAGAGCTGGCTTTACAGCTTAAGGATGATTGCCAGGCGATGGTGACTGCGGTTTCCATGGGGCCGCCGCAGGCGGTTGATGTGCTCTCCGAGGCACTGGGGATGGGGTGTGATGCGGCGGTTTTATTGACGGATCGAGCCTTTGCCGGGGCCGATACCTGGGCCACCTCAACCACTTTGGGGAAAGCGATCGAGAAGATTGGTGATTTTGATCTGATCTTGTGCGGCTATCAGGCGATTGATGGGGATACGGCCCAGACCGGCCCGCAGATTGCGGAATATCTGGGTTTGCCGCAGGCCTGTTATGTCGATAATATTGAAAATGTTGAAGCTGGTAAAATAACCGTAACCCGGCGTAACGATGAAGGTTACGAGCGGCTTTCTCTGACTCTGCCGGCGTTGTTGACGGTTAGCAAGATTACAGTTGCGCCGCGTTATCCGATGATGGGAAACCTGATTGATGCCGGTTGTGAAGATGCTGCGATTCAGATTTGGAATGCGGTGGATATCGGCGCTTTGAACAGCGAATTGGGGATGGAAGGATCATTAACCCAGGTTGTAAAAACTTTTTCACCCAAAACCAAACGGGCCGGGGAGTTGCTGGAGGGCGATGTTCCCGAAATGGTCAGTGAGTTGTTGGGGAAAGTGCGGCAAGCACATCTAATTTAGAGGGAGATGGCACATGGGTGTCTGGATTGATAGTGAATTGTGCAATGGTTGTAAGCGGTGTCTTAAGGCCTGCCCTTATGATGCGGTTGCGATGCGCGGTGATAAGGCGGTAATCTTAGAGCACTGTACGGCTTGCGGTGCCTGTATTGAAGCATGTCGTCAGGATGCGGTTAAAACCGATGTCGTGGCGCGCGAGATTCCCGATTTCAGCGATCACCGTGGAGTCTGGGTTCTGGCTGAAGCGCAAGGTGGAGAACTTAATCCGGTCTCACTGGAACTTTTGGGCGAGGCGCAGGAGCTGGCGCGAACTTTGGGGCAGAAGGTCGGGGTTATTTTGCCGGGCTGGGATATCGCGGGTCTGGCCCCGACGCTGGCCCGTTTCGGCGCGGCCAAGATCTGTCTGGCCGAAGATAAAGCTCTTGCAACTTATAGAGTGGAAATCTATACCGAGATTGTGGCTGAGCTGGTGGCCGAATATAAACCCGATATCTTGTTGATCGGGGCCACTTCCCGGGGCCGTGAACTTGCGCCCCGGCTGGCGCGGCGGCTCAAGGCGGGGCTGACCGCAGATTGCACGATGCTTGAAATTGATCCCGATGAGAAGATTCTGTTGCAGACCCGGCCGGCTTTCGGCGGCAATGTTATGGCGACAATTGCGAGCCGCTACTCCCGGCCGCAGATGGCGACGGTGCGGCCCGGGGTTATGCAGCCTTGTGAGTGTGAAGGGAGTCAGGCTGAGATTATTAACCATTTGGTTAAGGTTCCGGAAACCCCGGCGGTCGCTGCGGCCAAGGTGCTTGAGGTGGTGCGCGAGGCCAAACGCAAGGTGCGATTGAATGAGGCTAAAGTGATTGTTGCCGGCGGCCGGGGCACCGGTGGTGAAATGGGTTTTAAGCTTATCGAAAAACTTGCCGAAGGGTTCGGTGGCGAGGTTGCCGGCACCCGGATTGCGGTTGAAGAGGGCTGGGTACCGGTTGAGCGTCAGGTCGGCCAGACCGGTCAGGCGGTACGGCCGGAGCTCTATATCGCTTGCGGTATCTCCGGCGCAGTTCAGCACCGGGCCGGGATGCAGGATTCACGTTATATTATTGCCATCAATAAAGATCCCGGAGCGCCGATTTTTTCGGTTGCCGACTGGGGTATCGTGGGTGATCTACATCAGATAATCCCGGAGATGTTAACACAAATGGCGTTGTAAAAAGTTCCGATATCCCGTAATTTTTGCGATTGTATCAATATAGATAGATGGAGAGAGAAAGTATGAGTATGATTCGGTCTGATTCAGAGGCTTTGATTAAGAAAACTATGGCCCGCTTTGTCGATGAAGAGGTGATTCCTAAGGCCCGGGAGATCGATGAGAGTGGTGAGTTTCCTTATGATCTTTTCAAAAAACTTGCCGATATGGGGGTTCTGGGGTTGCGTTACCCAAAATCGGTCGGTGGTTCCGGCGGCGATACGGTCCTCTACTGTGTTGCGATGCAGGAGCTTGCCCGGGGTTTGATGAGTCTGGCCGCGACCACGGCGATGCAGTGTCTGATGGCGACCAACGGCCTCTATCTCTACGGCACTAAAGCGATGCATGAAGAGTATCTCTATCCGGCCTTAAAGGGTGAAAAAATCGGTGCTTTTCAGCTGACCGAGCCTGAGGCCGGATCTGATCTCGGCAATGTTCGCACCAGCGCCCGGAAAACCGCTGACGGTTACGTTATCAACGGCATGAAAACCTGGTCGACGAATGGCCCGAAAGGTGATTTTCATACGGTTTTGTGTCAGACCAATCCCGACAAGGGGCTTAAAGGTCTGATGTTTTTCTTCATCCCCACCGACACGCCGGGATTTTCGCACAGCAAGAAGTTTGATTGCCTGGGAACCCGCTCTTCGACCTTATCCGAGATCTATTTCAACGATTGTCATATCCCGAAAGAGTACTGTCTCGGCGAGGAGGGACGCGGGTTGGATGTCCTTTTGACGATCCTTGCGGAAATTCGGATCATGACGGCGGCTCTCGCAATCGGCCTGCACCGGGCGGCGATGGATGATTCGATAAAATACTGTAAGGAGCGGGTTCAGTTTGGTAAACCGATCGGCAAAAATCAACTGATTCAGGCAAAAATTGCCAATATGGCTGTAAATCTGGAAGCCGGGCAGTTGATGGTTGACAAAGTGACACGGTTGGTTCGGGATAAAAAATCGTGTCTTAATGAAGCCTCGATGGCAAAATACTTCACGGTCGAGTCGGCCTGCAGCGCCTCCGATGAAGCGATGCGGATTCACGGCGCCTACGGCTACTCAATGGAGTATTCGGTTCAGCGCTACTACCGCGACAACCGTTTTCTGCTCTACGGAGGCGGCACGCACGAAGTTTTACAGACGACTATCGCCCGGCAATATTTGAAGTAGAAATCAGGATTATGACTGTCAGCAAAAAAGAGTTTATCTACGGGGAGATAAGGGAGCAGATCCTCTCGCTTAAGGCGCAGCCGGATACGGTTTTGAAAGAGGAGGATGTGGCTCAGGTCTATGGGGTCAGCCGGACCCCGGTGCACGAGGCCCTGCAACAGTTGAAACAGGAGGGATTT
>JAGGTT010000083.1 GCA_021163565.1 Candidatus Tharpella sp. | reverse complement strand
GTGAAGTTCAAGATCGCACCGGCGGCTTTACGGCATTTATTCCCTGGAGTTTTCAGCCCGCCAACACTGATCTTGGTCCCGAAGTAACCCAGCCTGCGACCGGCGTCGATTATCTGAGGGTTCTGGCCCTCTCTCGCCTGGTACTCGATAACATTGACAACCTGCAGGCTTCATGGGTTACGCAAGGCACCAAAATGGCTCAGGTCGCTCTCTATTTCGGGGCCAATGATTTCGGCTCGACCATGATCGAGGAAAATGTCGTCGCCGCCGCCGGGGTGAACTTTTCAATTTCCCTGGAAGAGCTCGTTGATACAATTAAAGAGGCGGGCTTCAAAGCGACCCAGCGCGATACCCTTTACAATTTAATCCGGGATTATTAATTTCCGAGTCCAAATAATTAAAAATATCCGATGGGTTTAGAGTCTACTGGAATTAAAAGAATTATTGAGGATTTAATTTTGTTCAGGGAATAACACCGAAAACCTTTGCCTGCTGAAGGGGATCAATGATATAGGCTCGCTGCGCGAAGACCACAGGGTTTGACCTTGTGGTTTTTTGTTTGATGGCGTTGCCATCTGGTTCTTTTTTGCAAATGTATCAATATTTATTTCAGGACATAAACCACCATGATCAGTGCATCAAATATCTGTCTCGCCTATGGTAAGCGAACCATTTTTAAGGATGTAAATATCAAATTTACTCCCGGTAATTGCTATGGCCTTATCGGTGCCAACGGTGCTGGAAAATCGACCTTTCTTAAAATATTGGCGGGCGATTCAGAAGCAGATAAAGGGGAAGTTACCATCGGCAAGGGTTTGCGCCTGGCCGTACTGCGGCAGGATCAGTTTGCCTTTGATGAGGAAACTGTGTTCAATACCGTAATCAAGGGTCATATGCAGCTCTACGCCGTTATGTCTGAACGTGAAGCGATCTATGCCAAAGCTGAGTTCACCGAAGCGGACGGCATCCGCTCCGGCGAGCTGGAAGCAGAATTTGCCGAGATGAATGGCTACGACGCCGAATCGGAAGCAGCAATATTGTTGAAGGGCCTGGGGATTTCTGAAGAGCTGCGGCAGAAGAAAATGAAAGAACTGGAAGGTGGAGAAAAAGTCCGGGTTTTGCTGGCGCAGGCACTCTTCGGCAATCCCGATGTGCTTCTTCTGGATGAGCCTACCAACAACCTTGACCTCAAATCGATTCGCTGGTTCGAAGAGTTTCTTGGTCGTTTTCAAAATACGGTCATTGTAGTTTCGCACGACCGCCATTTTCTCAATCAGGCGTGTACCCATATTGCCGATATCGATTTTGGCACCATCCGCACCTATGTTGGTAACTATGACTTCTGGTACGAAGCCAGCCAACTGGTTTTGAAACAAAAACAGGATGCCAACAAAAAAGCAAGCGACAAGGCGAAAGAGCTCAAGGATTTTATTGCCCGTTTCAGCTCCAACGCCTCTAAAGCCAAACAGGCGACCTCGCGTAAAAAACTTTTGGACAAACTCGACCTCACAGAGTTGCCGGCCTCCTCTCGCAAGTATCCATTTGTGATGTTCAAGCCCGAACGTCCCTGCGGCAATATCATCCTTGAAATCGATGACTTAAGTAAAACAATTGAGGGCGTCAAAGTGTTGGATGGTCTGAATTTGGTCATCAATAAAGGGGATAAAATCGCCATCGTCGGTGGCCACAGTGTGACAAAGACGACCCTGATGCAGATTCTTGCCGGTGAACTCGAACCCGATAGCGGCAGTTTTCGTTGGGGGGTGACAATCACCAACTCCTATTTCCCCAAAGAAAACAGTGCATATTTCGCAAACAACCTGAGCCTTATCGAATGGTTGGGCCAATATTCACCACCTAACGAGGGGGAGACTTTTGCCCGGGGCTTTCTGGGGCGGATGTTGTTCTCTGGTGATGAAGCCACCAAAATGACCAATGTCCTCAGCGGCGGTGAAAAGGTACGCTGTATGCTGGCGCGGATGATGCTGAGCAATGCTAATGCGCTATTGTTTGACGAGCCTACCAATCACCTTGATCTGGAATCGATCACCGCTCTCAACAATGCCCTACTTCAGTTTTCTGAAGTGATGCTATTTACCTCTCATGACCATAAATTCGTTTCGACCCTTGCCAACCGGATCATAGAATTAACTCCCGGTGGAGTGATTGATCGGGTTATGGGTTTTGATGAATATCTGGAAAACCCTGAGATCAACGCGCTGCGTGGGAAACTATGCCATGCTGATAAGGCCGATTTAAAGCTGTAACAGCCTCCTAGGTTGTGCAAATTGTAGTGTGAGATTAATTGTTCGAACAGTAGAAAAAGGGGAAAGTGCTATGGCTCTGCCGTGGAAAACACTCGACCAATTTATAACTGAAGATGAGGGGATTCTGGAATTACGGCGGCGCGGCAAAGGGGACTATCTCATCACTATCGGCTCTCAGGTGCTGATGAACAGTAAAGCCCAACGCTCCGAAATGGCCCTCGGCAAACTCGGCTGTCAGGGTCTGATGCAACATCCCAAGCCCCGCGTGCTGGTCGGTGGGTTGGGAATGGCAATTACCCTGCGCGCGGTTCTTGATGCCCTCCCCGATACGGCCCAGGTTACGGTGGCTGAGCTCAACCCTAAAATTCACGAATGGTGCCTCGGTCCACTCTCCGAACTGACCGGAGGAGCTGCGAGCGACCCCCGCGTAACTACAGAAATTGCAGACGTTGCAAAGTTAATCAAAGAATCGGGCAATAACAACTTTGATGCGATTATCCTTGACCTCTACCGGGGTCCTCACCCTCAGACCGACCGACTCAATGATCCCATCTACGGCAGTCATGCCATCAAGCATACCCACACTGCGCTCAAACCCGGTGGAATCTTTGCTGTATGGGGGGAAAATCCAGATCCAGGCTTTGAAAATCGTCTCTCGTCCGGTGGGTTTGACGTGCGCTGTGAAAGGCCGGGCAGAGGGGGCTATCGCCATGCTGTCTGGGTCGCGAAAAACCATAAAAAAACGTAACTGCTCAGCTTGATGGGCTGAATTAGTACTAAAAATTTACAATGGTTCAATTTTATTCGATATATTCACTGTCAATCTCAACCTTACCGCAAAGTCTCAAACCAAAAGATATATCGTAAACATACGAACCATCACCTATCACGCTCCATGAGAAGTGTTAACGTTGTAGCTTATAAGAGTAAGTAAATAACCTGCAAGATACCCTAAAATTTTCCTGATTCATCTAAAAACTGGATCACTCTTAGGGATTCTGCGACACCAGTCGTACCTCTCATACTGGTTACTATTGAGATGGTTTCAAGAAATTCTTCCTTGGTTGCACCTGATTCCAATGCCGCCTCAGTATGAAATAAAACGCAATTCTGACATCCGACACCAAGAGCTATAGCCAAAGCCATAAGATGTTTAGATTTTCTTTCTAGAGCTCCATCTTTATATGTTTCACCTATCTGTTCCATAAGTTGTTTGCCCTGTTTCGGCATTAATTCTATAATGCGACCAAGCTGTTTTTTGCGGTTGTTGTTTAAGTCAAGTTGGCTTTCTG
>JAGGTT010000287.1 GCA_021163565.1 Candidatus Tharpella sp. | reverse complement strand
GGTAAGACGACATTGATTCTAGAAACGATCAAGGTTCTGGATGAAACCTTGAAATTAGGGGTTCTTGAAGCTGATATTGATGCGATAGTTGATGCCGAGAAGGTGGCGGCAACCGGGGTTCCCGCAGTGCAGTTGAGAACCGGCGGCTTTTGTCATCTTGACGCGACGATGGTAACCCAGGGTCTTGCGGCTTTACCGCTTGAAACTCTGGACGCCGTGATTATCGAAAATGTCGGCAATCTCGTCTGCCCGGCTGAATTTGATACCGGCGCACATAAGAATGTGATGATTTTAAGTGTTCCCGAGGGTGATGATAAGCCGCTTAAATATCCGCTGATGTTTTCAATTTGTGATGTAATCCTGATCAGTAAGATCGATTCTCTCTCCTGTTTCGAGTTTGATTTCGATCTTGTAAAAAAGAGGATTCAGGCACTTAACCCAAAGGCTGTAATCTTCGAAGTGTCGGCAAAAACCGGGGCTGGAATCTCATCCTGGGTTGAATGGCTGCGGTCAGCAGTAGGAGATTGTACATGAACTTGAATGCAGTTTCATTGATATATTCCGGTCTTCTATTTCATGAATTCAGCGGCGACCGGCCCGGCGCAGAGCTCCGGTAGAGAAATCTTTTATCGGTTTTTCGCGATCAAAGATAAAAGTACTTTTCTCTTCGTTATCGAGGAGATTAGAAAGGTAGGCAACGAGGCTGGCAGTCGCTATCAGTTGATTTTTTAATAACATACACTTATGACTGAATCAGAGAAAATCACCAGAAAACAAAGAATTGACACAAAGCTAAACTCTTCTTTGTTGAATTGGCAAATAATTCCTCATGCGGATGTGATTTCCGAAAGAGCTTCGGCGATTATTGTCGCCCACAATCATCCTCACGGTGAATTAAAGCCCAGTAATAAGGACATTCTAGTTACCCAAAGGATTAAAGCGTCCGCAAAAATACACGGAATAAATTTACTGGATCACATCATATTCAACACAAAAGGCTACTATTCCTTCGTTGAAAATGGCGAATTGTAAAGAAAGGAGTGCATGAAAAAATGAGTTACATTTTGAAACATTTTGATGTTGCGCTCATGAAATTCAAGATTAATTCAACGGTTATTGAGGGATTATCTATTGAAATTATTGAGATAGAGGTAAAACAGAGATCGCTATTCCCTCTCGATCTGGAACTTACTGACAAGGGCCTGCTGAAATGGCTGAAAAGACGGGTTATTCCTAAAAACCGGGCCTTTGTCCAAAGTTTTCTCGCAAAACTTAAGCTGAATGTCAATGATACCAAAGGCATTATTGATATTTGTAAAGGTTTATCTCTTAATGATTGCTACTGGGTTGTCGACGATACTTTTAATGGCACTTTTGCCAAATATAACCTATACGACAATCGTTTCAGCCGTATATTATCGTTGATTGCCTATACCGGTTTCGGAGCAACCAAACAGAGTGGATTCGTTTCTACTCCAGAGCTGACAACCGGGGGTATGCTGGCTAAATGTTGGCGTCGGATAAACCGCAAGATTATTCTTTACAAGGCTGGTTCCAGTGGCGCCGCAAACACCGGCAATGAACCATTTTCCGAATTTTACGCTTTTCAAATTGCCCAGGCCATGGAGCTGGATGCCGTAGAATACAATCTGCAAAAGTGGAAAAAACAGCTTTTTTCTACCTGTCGGTTATTTACCAGCAAAGAGTTTTCATATATTCCAGCCGGCAGAATGGTGGCCGAAGGGGGGTGGGGAGCGGTTTTAAATTATTATAAAGAGCTGGGTGATACATATTATGAATCACTGGTCGATATGCTTGTTTTTGATGCGGTTATCTGCAATGAAGATCGACACTTTGGAAATTTTGGCCTACTCGTAAACAGCCAAACAAACACAGTTGTAGATACAGCGCCCATATTTGACAACGGTTTATCTCTTTTTAACTATGCCATGGATGATGACCTGGAGGATGTTGATGCTTACGCTCAAACAAGATTAATGGCAACCGCACAAGATTTTCTAATATTTGCAAAAGAGATAATCAGCTGGAAGCAAAGGGAAAAGTTACAGAACTTATTAAATTTCAAATTCAAAAAGCATTCAAGATACAATTTACCGGTATCACGTTTAAGAATTATAGAGGATTTTATTCAAAAAAGGGCACACGATCTTTTGTCGTAAGGTAAAAGAGAAAACACAGGGTTGCGATATGCCTTGATGGCTTTACAAGGTAAGGGAAAAAGAAGGGAAAAAGGGGGCTGATCTACTTTAACCCAGATCTAGAACAATCATCAGATTTTCTTTTAATTTACCAATCAATTCTTCGGGTAAAAGCCCGATTTTTCGGGTAAGTCTTTGATTGTCAATTGCCCGTATCTGATCAATCATTACGTCGCTCTTCTCCTTTAAACCAGAAATCCCAGATCCGATATGGAGTCGTAAAATTTCAGATTTAAGTTTGATGTTCGTTGTGAGGGGGCAGATTATGGATGATGGGTGCAAAACTCGGTTGAGTAAATTTGTCTGAACTATTAAGACCGGTCTGGTTTTGCCGGGTTCAGTTCCAATTTGTGGGTTTAGGTCGGCAAGCCAGATTTCAAATTGTTTAACTTTCATATTCAAAACCTTCAAACTCTTTCAGAACTGACATTGAATCTTCTTTAACCATCAGAGATTCTTTTTGCAGTGTCTGCTCCAGTTTTTTACGCTTTTGAATCTTGTTGTAGTAATCTACGGCTTCATTGATGTATCGATTTCTGGGTTGTTTCAACCGAGCAACAATATCTTCTGTCTCGCCAAAGATGGAATCATCAAGTTTCAAGGAAATGGTTTTCATTAGAAGGCCCCTTTACAGTATGTTGTTATAGGATATACAAATAATATATACTGATAACCTGTAAAAGTCAAGCTGGTCGAACTGAAGCTTCAGCGGCGACCGGCCCGGCGCAGAGCGCTGGTAGAGAAATCTTTTATCGGTTTTTCGCGATCAAAGATAAAAGTACTTTTCTCTTCGTTATCGAGGAGATTAAAAAGGTAGCGTCCGGTATGCAGGTCGTAATGTACCTCCGCCGTAAGCCAGGTGCACGGTACATCATAATAATTAATCATAAACCCTTCCGCAAAACGCCATAACTGGTTGTACTTATCATACTTGTCCGTGGCGACAATACTCCAACTATCTTCGTCAATGTAAAACACCCGTTTTTTATAGAGATGGCGGGTGCCATCCTTAAGATTGGCTTCCACCACCCATACCCGATGCAATTCATAGCGCAGATAGTCAGGATTAAGATGTAATGGCTGAATGATATCTTTATATTTTAATGTGTCGCTGTGGAGCAGGTAGTTGTTATACGGGATGTATATCTCTTTTTTACCCACCAATTTCCACTCATAGCGCTCGGGACTGCCGTTAAACATGTCGTAGTCATCGACGGTACGAATTCCTTCAGAACCGGTGTCCGGGGTATCAAAGGCGAGCTGAGGCGCCCGCCGGACACGTCTCTGTCCGGGGTTGTAAACCCATGATTTGCGGGTCTCGGCACTCAGATTTAAAGTGTCATGAACCAGTATGATAGTCCCCGCGATACGAGGTGGTCCAAGCACAGATTGTTTGACGAAGAGGATGATATTGTCCATTTTCTCTTCAGTCATTCCCGGCAGGCTGTATTGGAAGCGAGTCTCCGTACGTACTTTGCCGAGGTTGTAACCACCCGAGCGGGTTACCGGGGCGAAGACGCAGGTGCGATC
>JAGGTT010000026.1 GCA_021163565.1 Candidatus Tharpella sp. | reverse complement strand
GAGCAAGCCGAACTTGCTCGTTCTATAGTCAAAACATTCAATCAGTCAAATTTTCTTCTGGCCGAGGCCGGTACCGGGGTTGGTAAAAGTCTGGCCTACCTGATTCCGGCGGCACTCTGGGCTCTGCGTCATAATCAGCGGGTTGTGATCTCGACTAATACGATTAATCTGCAGGAGCAGCTTTTAAATAAAGACCTGCCGCTTTTGACTGAGCATCTGGGTCTGCCGATTACCGCCCGGCTCATAAAAGGGCGGGGTAACTATGTCTGCCGGCGCCGGGTCAAGGAACTGAGTGCGGAGCTTGAAGCCGGAGTTGAAGATTATGATGCCGAATTAAAAGCCCTGTTGGGCTGGGCCGCTACTACTGTTGATGGTAGCCGGGCTGATTTTCCCTCTCTGCCGAGTGCGGCAGTCTGGGAGATGATTGCCAGTGACGGTGATGCCTGTCAGTTTTCCCGTTGTTCGGAGTTTGGTGACTGTTTTTTTTATCGGGCCCGGCGTGAGGCTGCTAATGCCCAGCTTCTGGTAGTTAATCATCATCTGTTGATGGCCGATCTTCAGTTTCCCCCCGATGCCGGGGTGCTGCCTCGCTATGAGGCTCTGGTTATGGATGAGGCGCATCACCTGGAAGAGGCCGCCACCGGTTATCTGGGTGAAGGAGTATCGCAGATTGGTATTTTGATGCTGCTCAATCGTTTAAGTCACCGGAAGCGGCGTGAACTTGGTTTGCTACGGCGTTTGCGGCGGCGACTGGCTCGCGATGGTGCAATTTCAGAAGGGAAAAACAATGCTCGGAAGATCGATTTTTTTACAGCTCTGGCGGCTCAGATCGAGGGTGAGACTGAACCGGCGGTTTTGATGCTGGCGCATGACTTAGAAGACCATTTTACAGGTTGGCGGGATATTCTGGTGGCTGATTTTGTTCCCGGCAGTGATGTTATTGAAGGCTCTTTCAAGCTCAGAATTACGGAACAGGAGCGTTCGGCTAAAAGCTGGAAGTTTTCTCTTGCGGAAAAGGTCGAAGCTTTTGTCGAAGAGGCACAGAGTGTTGTCAGAGCTCTTTTTGATTTGATTAGCCAACTCGAATCTGGTTTGCGGGAAAAGCTGTTGCCGGATGATTTCTTCTATTCCTGGCTGACTGAGTTTCGGGCGGCCGCAGTGCGGCTACAGAACCAGATCGATTTTGTTGCCCGTTTTTTTCTGAAAATGGGGGCCCGGTCTGAACTGATTGCCTGGATTGAGTCTACCGGCGGCCGCCGGCGTAATTTGCGGATTGTTTTAGCTCCGCTTGATGTCGGCCCTCTACTGGAGGAGATGCTTTACGCGCGGCTGAAAACTCTGATAATGGTTTCAGCTACGATTGCGGTCGATAACTCTTTTGATTTCTATATCAACCGAGTCGGACTTTTAGAGCGGAGTCGTTCGAATTTACTGTCGACATTGATTCTGGCCAGCCCTTTTGACTACCGCAAAAATGTTCTGGTGATGGTACCGCGGGATTTGCCGCTGCCGAATGAGGCATCTTTTAATTCCTCCCTGGGATTTTTTCTTGATACCTTGATTAGTCGGATCGGGGGCCGGGCCCTGGTTCTTTTTACATCGTACCGAACCATGAAATCGGTGGCTCTAAGTTGTCGGGATTCGCTCCGTCGCCGCGGGGTGCGCCTGCTGCTGCAGGGTGAAGGACAGCGCCAGTGGCTGCTGGCGGAACTCAAGAATAATCCTGATACGGCTCTGTTTGCGACTGATAGTTTCTGGGAGGGGGTTGATGTCAAAGGCCGGGCTCTGGAGTGTCTGGTGATTGTCAAACTACCGTTTAAGGTTCCGAGTGATCCGGTGCTGATGGCGCGTTTGGAGTACATTGCCGCCTGTGGCGGCAACCCTTTTTATGATTACTCACTGCCGCAAACCGCTTTGAAGCTGAAACAGGGCATCGGCCGTCTGGTGCGCAGTCGTGATGATCGCGGGATAATTGTGGTTTGTGACCGGCGTCTGGTTGAAAAATCGTATGGCGCCCGTCTGCGTTCGGCTTTGCCCGATTCCGATCTCTATGTCATCTCCGGCGGAGAGGTAATAAAAAGGGCGGCGGAGTTTCTTCTGTAGCCGTTTTTGAAAGTAATGATGTTTCTTCTGCTAATTGACTAAGCTTTTACAAACAATCTCTTATGATAAAAAAAACACCAAAATATTCTCTGCTTTCCGGTTTCTCTCTATTGGTTCTGGTGCTGTTGTTTTTTACTCTGGTTTACAGCTTTTTCTGTTTGAACCAGAGTGAAATTGCCGATGCCCAGGCAGTTTTAGGAAGGCAGGTTCTGCTGCGTGCAGTTCAGAACCCTGAAACTCAGAGCAATGCGGATGACAGAGTGACTGCGACGGGTACTCAAGAAGAGAGTCACAGCAGTGAACAGAAAATTTTTCTTGAACTTGACCTGCTGCTTGAAGGAGGGAACTTTGCGGGTAAGGAACTACCCCGGATTGAAGTTCTGGAATTGGTAGCCCTGCTTAATTCCATGCGCCATAACTGGCAGAATATCACGCAATCCCGGGCCGCCGGTCGGTCAGTTTTCCGTCATCAAGCTCTAACCTTAAGTGTTGCCCTGACGATGCGGGCGATGGATCTCAAGGCAAGTTTGTGGCCGCCGTTCTGGCTGGCTTTAGCCCTGGTTTTATTGATGATGGCCTGGTTACCGGCTCGGCATTTTTTCTATCCGAAAAAGAGATCATTACTAGTTCGTCATCCGGCAGGCTCTCTGGCAGATTTCGAGAGTCAGTTGTTGATGGCTCTGCCGGTAGCATTCATTTTGCTGGATGAGTTTTTATCTATCAGGTTTATCAACCGTCTCGGTGAAGATTATTTCGGCCAGTTTTCTACTTCTGAGATCTCGTCTTTTTCTGATTATTGTAGTGATCAGAACTTGTTGGAAAACCTGGGTAACTTCTTCCTGAAGGTGCAATCTGCACCTTACGAGAGGCTTTCTGTTAATCCGGAAAATGTCCTGTTGCACCTTGCCAATGGTCGTAAATGCCAGGTTTCTATCCACTGGTACAAAATCTATCTCCATGACCGTAACTATCTTTTAGGCGTGATTCATGATTTTGCAGAGGATCATCGAAAAGAGTTGAATTTTGAGGTCAATCAGGAGCGCTTAAAAGAACTTTCCCAGAACCTTTTCCGGGTTCAGGATGATGAGCGCCAGCTTTTGGCTGATGAACTGCATGACGGTTTGTGTCAATCTCTGGCGGCATTGAAAATGCAGGTTTTCCGGGTTGAGAAAGCTATTGATGATGAAGAAAACCGAGAGGACTGCCGGAAGGCGCGTCAGTTTATTGCTCAGATTATTGAAGATGTCAGACGCCTTTCTCACGATTTAAGCCCGGTAATTCTCAACGATCTGGGCTTGAGTGGTGCCTTGGCTCATCTGGCCAATAACTTTGCCGCATTGAATGATCTTAAAGTGTCGGTCTCGATTCCAAATCTTGAAGGTTGTTTTTCCGATGATGAAGCTCGGAATATCTATAGAATTGTTCAGGAAGCGGTCAATAATGTTGCTAAACATGCCCGGGCATCTTTGCTTATTTTAGAGGCTGAATTGCTGGACGATAAAGTTCGTTTTCGGGTGAGTGATGATGGTGTGGGTTTTGGCGGAGATAATTTGTTGGCGGGTGGCCGGGTTGAAGCGGGACTTGGTTTAACCAGCATGGCCCAGAGAGTGCGCCTCTTGGATGGTGATTTTTCGGTCTCTGCCCAGCCGGGATCCGGATGTGTGGTTACTTTCACTTTGCCGAAAAGATGAAACATCGTTTCTAAAAAAACTGTGGAAGTGCTTGTAATTAGTCTTGTGCTCTGGTATATTATTTCAATTCAAGTTTGGTCGCAAATTAGACGTTTCGGTTCTGTCACTGGTGCAGAACGATAATATTTATTGAATCAGGGAGTTACGATGATGTTTAGACAGGAAGGTAAGTGTAAAATAGTTCTGGCTGATGACCATGCCATATTGCGGCAGGGGATCAGAAAAATTATCGAGGAAGAAGACAACCTCGAGGTTGTCGGTGAGGTTAATGACGGTCTTGAGCTGATTGATTTTCTTAATAAGAATCCGGCCAATCTGGTTTTACTGGATATATCCATGCCCAATGTCCGCGGTATTGAAGCGATTACCGAAGTCCGGCGCTCGCAACCCGGAGTCAAGGTGCTGATACTGACGATGCATAACAATAAGGAGTACCTTTACGCTGCAATTGCCGCTGGTGCGGATGGTTATCTGTTGAAAGAAAACAGCGACGATGAGTTGCTCTCGGCGATTGATCAGGTGATGCTGGGGGAGACCTATATCTCTTCAACTCTGGCGGCCGAATTTTCTGAAGATCTGATGAAATTCTATCGCAAGAACAAAAAGCTTCCCTTCGAACATCTGACTAATCGTGAGCGCGAAGTCCTGAAGATGGTTGCTGAAGGTAATACCAGCCGTGAGATTGGTGATCTGCTTTATATAAGTCTGCGGACGGTTGAGCATCACCGGGCCAATATTATGCGTAAGATGAAATTTCGTTCAGTTGCTGATCTTATCAAATATGCCCTCGACAAGGGTTATGTCTAGGTAGAGATAGTTTTGCCCGATTGTTTTTGTTTATCTGCGAGGGCACTCTATTATTTAGAGTGCCCTCTGTTGTGTCTGCAGGCCATGATTTTGTGAATGGGTTTAAGACACCCTTTATCTTATTTCGATTAATTAAAAATATACGCTTTTAAGGAGTATTAAGAATGAGTCCTGAAATTGATCCGTTTGCTGATCTGCCCTGTATGATTGCCGACCCCGATCTGGCCGAGTGGGGGCGTAAGGAAATTGAAATTGCTGAACACGAGATGCCGGGTTTGATGGCGATCCGGGAGAAGTATCAGGTATCTCAGCCTTTGCAGGGGGCTCGGATAATGGGTTCACTGCATATGACTATTCAGACTGCGGTTTTGATTGAAACCCTGACTGCTTTAGGGGCTGAGGTACGTTGGGCATCCTGTAATATTTTTTCCACTCAGGATCATGCTGCGGCCGCGATTGCGGCGACCGGAATTCCGGTTTTTGCCTGGAAGGGTGAAACCCTGACTGAATATTGGGCCTGTACCTACCAGGCTCTTTCATTTCCCGGCGGTAAGGGTCCGGATCTGATTGTTGATGATGGTGGTGATGCAACCTTGATGCTCCATTTCGGGGCCCGGGCCGAAGCTGATAATTCTATTCTAGAGCAGGAATATCATTCCGAAGACGAAATCGAACTGGTAGCCCTTTTGAAGGAGATTCAGAGTCGTAAAGCAGCTGATTTTACGGCTTGGGTTAATGAGTGTCGCGGGACTTCGGAAGAGACTACCACCGGGGTCCATCGTCTCTACCAGATGATGGAGAAGGGTGAACTGAAATTTCCGGCTTTCAACGTAAATGATTCAGTAACTAAATCGAAATTTGACAATCTCTACGGTTGCCGTGAATCCTTGGCCGATGGCATTAAACGGGCCACCGATGTGATGGTTGCCGGTAAGACAGTTGTAATCTGTGGTTATGGTGATGTCGGTAAAGGTTGTGCCCAGTCGATGCGCGGTTTCGGGGCCCGGGTTCTGATTACTGAAATCGACCCGATCTGTGCTTTGCAGGCCCTGATGGAAGGTTTTGAAGTGACGACTATGGCTGACGCCCTGGCTGAGGGTGATATTTATGTGACAACTACCGGTAACCGTGATGTTATCACGGCCGCACATATGGCCAGCATGAAGAATCAGGCGATTGTCTGTAATATCGGTCATTTTGACAGCGAAATCCAGATTGCGCAGCTGAATCAGTGGCCGGGTGTGGTTAAAGACGAAATCAAGCCGCAAGTGGATCGTTACACATTTACTGAAGGGCACCAGATTTTTGTTCTGGCTGAAGGCCGCCTGGTTAATTTAGGTTGTGCCACCGGGCATCCTTCATTCGTGATGTCAGCCTCTTTTGCCAATCAGATGCTGGCCCAGATTGATCTCTGGCAGAATCAGCATGAGGTCGGGGTCTATCGTCTGCCCAAGATCCTGGATGAAGAAGTGGCTCTGCATCATTTGAAAAAACTGGGCGCAAAATTAACTGTTCTGAGTCAGGAGCAGTCTGATTACCTGGGTATCCCGGTTGGGGGTCCCTACAAGCCCGAGCATTACCGGTATTAGTAACCTGCAAGCCTGTATGTGGGTAATTCTTGTGTTAGCAAGAGATAGATATTTTAGTTTCTGAATTCAAAAATAAAAAAAGGGGACGGTAATTAACCGTCCCCTGCTTTTTCTTCTCTTCATGGTCGGGATGAGAGGATTTGAACCTCCGACCCCTGCGTCCCGAACGCAGTGCTCTACCAGGCTGAGCCACATCCCGTCATGAAAATAGTGGGCTGGCTTTTAACTGATTGCGCTTGTAAAGTCAAGGGGAAAATGGTAGTTAGCAAGTTACTGAAAGGTGACAATCTTCTTGACTGTAACTTCTTAAGGATGCCAGAAAGTGTAGACTTTTCAGCAAATTGAAGTTGTGAGTCAGGATGATGGATGAAGGATATTTTTTGGACACGCTTGAGCGGAGATTTATAATTTTTAACCTATATCTGTTTGGAAAAATGAAAAATGAGTGTACAATTTAATAGTTCATTGACGGCGGCTTTTCGCAGTCATGTCTGTGGCGCCTTACGGGCGGAAAATGTTGGTACCAACGTGAAATTGTCAGGCTGGGTACAGAACTGGCGTGATCACGGCGGGGTTGTTTTTATCGACCTGCGTGATCGTTACGGTTTGACTCAGGTGGTTTTTAATCCCGAAAATGCTCCCGCAGCGCACAAGCTTGCCCATACGTTGCGGGGAGAATTTGTGATTCAGGTTGAAGGCGAGGTGGTCAACCGTCCTGAAGGCACCGTGAATGTCAATATGGCAACCGGTGAAATCGAGGTTCTGGTCGCCCGGATTAAAATTTTGAATAAATCTGAAACACCTCCCTTTGCCATTGATGAGACCAGTGAAGTCGGGGAGAATGTCCGGCTTCAGTATCGTTACCTTGATCTGCGTCGTCAGCCTCTGCAGGAGGCGATGATTGTTCGACATCGGGTGACTAAACTGATTCGTGACTACCTTGATCAACACAGCTTTCTTGAGATAGAAACTCCGGTTTTGACAAAAAGTACTCCGGAAGGGGCTCGGGATTATCTGGTTCCCAGCCGTACTAATCCGGGCTTATTCTTTGCCCTGCCGCAGTCGCCGCAGCTATTTAAACAGCTGCTGATGGTTGCCGGTTTTGACCGCTACTTCCAGATTGTCAAATGTTTTCGTGATGAGGATTTAAGAGCCGACCGGCAGCCTGAATTTACCCAGATTGATATGGAACTTGCCTTTGTTGAGCAGGATGATATTATCGCTCTGGTTGAGGGCATGATTGCTCTGATCTTCAAAGAACTCAACGGTTTTGATTCGAGTCTGCCTTATCCCCGAATCAGTTACCAGGATGCTCTCGATAAATATGGTCTCGATGCTCCCGATATCAGATTTGCAATGGAGCTTATCGATCTTTGCGATGTTTTCGCAGGCACTGCTTTTAAGGTGTTCCGTTC
>JAGGTT010000069.1 GCA_021163565.1 Candidatus Tharpella sp. | reverse complement strand
GGGATCGGATTCGTATCTGAGCTCTTGAAGCCCATATCCACCTGGCCCTGAACAGTCGCCTTGAAAATGTTGCCGTGTTTCGACTCGATATAGAGCTCAATATGAGGATGATCGGGGCCAACATGACATTCGCCGCAGGTTTCGGGCTGACGGGCAACGGCGATCGAAAAAGTGTGTTTGGGATGACAGGCATCACATTCACCAACGCTACCGTCAGGCCAGTAATTGGTAATCTGATGACACTCCTCACAACCGTGTTTGGTACCCATGATGGGTTCAAAAACGGCCCGGTCGGCATTGGCATAGAGCCAGAAAGGGAAGGCGTGTTTACTTTCCGTAAACTCCTGAACCTCTTCCTTGTGGCACTTGGCACAATCTTTTGGGGTGGGGAATTGAGCTACAAGGATATCTGATTCCGGGCAGGTAAAGGCATCGAAATCCCCTTTTTCGGCTGTATGACACTGTACACAGTCAATTCCTTTGGCGGCGTGCAGACTGCCTTCCCACTGGGTGATCATATTCGGGGCGACCCCTTTGCGTTTATGACACTCCAAGCAGGGTTTGCTGGCATCACTAACATAGATTTTGTGTGGTTCCATGCCCATTTTAGAGGCAAAACGAACTGATTCGTAGCGGGCGACGAGGAAAAGAGCCGCCAGCAGGAAGATGCACATGATGAACACCAACCATTTTTTTGCGCTTGAATCCATGGTTATCTCTCCTGAAATAAAAGGTTATAAATGGTTAAAAAGTTAATATTTGTCATCAATGTGGTAAAGCTTCCAGAATCATCAGTGTGGTGACGAAAACCATGCCAATGAGCCCGATAAAAATTGGTAAATTTTTGTTGTTGGTAACTTTAACAATAAAGTTATCAACCAATGGCCAGCCGATAAAAATGCCGATGACCAGCATCGGAAAGAAAATACCGATGGCTTCCGGCATCATCTTGATCCACTTATACATTGGATAAAAATACCACTCCGGTTTGATATGCTCCGGTGTGACCAGGGGGTTGGCTTTCTCTCCGACTTCGACCGGCAGAACAATCGCCAGTATGCAGCAGAGAAAAAAGAGGAAAAGTCCGATATTAACCTCGGTCAGGATATGATCTGGGAAAAAACGGTAATCCTCTTGGGTTTCTTGTGGTTCATTAGTCATGATTATACTCCTATTCATCACCGCGTGAGAGGCCCTTAACAACTTCCCGTTGGATGCCGACCAGATGTTCGGTTACGCCGTGCAGGCGGATCAGAACAATATGAACGAAAACCAGGAGGAACGTAATACTCGGCAGGATGGCGGCGTGGAGGATAAAGAAGCGGTTCAACGTGGCTTCACCGATAGTTTCGCCTCCCAGCATGAAGCGGGAGAGAAAAGATCCGATAAATGGGGTTTTGGCTGCAATTCCGGTGCCGATAGTCATGGCCCAGTAGGACATCTGGGTGTAAACCAGGGAATAGCCCGTAAAGCCTAAGCCGAAGGTCAGCAGCAGGAGGATAGCGCCGGTCATCCAGCACAACTCACGTGGATGACGGTAAGCCCCGGTTGCAAAAACGCGAATTGCGTGCAGGGATACGGTTACGATCATGATTTCCGCACTCCAGCGATGGATTGAACGCAACCACCAGCCATAAGGGATTTCCGTGGTTATTTTGACCACGCTTTCGTAGGCCATGTCCGGGTGAGGCACATAGTGAAACGCAAGCATCATACCGGTGACTACCAAAATCATGAACATAATTGCCGGGACACCGCCCAGACAGTACCACCATAGTTTCATGTGGTGGGGCAGAATCTCGCCAACCGCTTCCTCTTTGACTTTGTCCCAGTCAACCGGCAGGGTTTTGTCGATCCAGCCTTCATCTTTTTTAATATATTCCATATGCTACACCTCTTCCAGGGCGACATAGATATTGTCATCCTTGACCGTCACCTTAAACTCATCGAGCGGGCGTGGTGGCGGACCCTTGATGTTTTTGCCGTCAGCGTCAAAAAAACCTTCATGGCAGGGACAGTAAAATTCCTTTTTCAGCTGATGCCATTCGACCTCGCAACCTAAATGGGTGCAGATTTTGGAGAAGGCTTTAACTTTGCCGCTGTTGTTTACTAAAATTCCTTTACGGCCCGTGGCATCAATAAATTCCCGGGCCACACCGGGGGTCAACTCTTTCAGGTTGGTTACCAGTACGTCAACGAATTTCTTCACCTTTGCTTTGGGTACCAGGTAGCGAACTCCGTAGACCCCGGCGGTTCCCATAGTGGCAACCAAGCCCACGGTCATCGCCGCATTGGCAAGAAAATCTCGGCGGCTGACTTCTTGGCCGCCACCCTCTTTTTCACTCATCCCCAGACACCTCCTTGTTTACAGATTAAAGGTTTAAAAATCACTGTTTTCCGGACAACAGTTTAACCGGAGAAGCCGGAAAGAGAACTCAACGCTTAATTAATGCTTACGATAAGCGCGTAGTTTTTATATAAGCAGATTCTATGTAAAGATTGAGTTAAAGTGTGTTAAGTTTCTGTTAATTGTGCTAAGTCTTTGCCGCAGGTGGTTCAATAGCCAATATTTTGGAATATGTGAACCGTTTCTGATTCTGATGCTGGTGTTTCGGGTTTGGGAGTTTTGCTGTGAAATTGGTTCGGTTGGGGATCGGGGGTAAATATCTGCTGGCGGTAGTCGGTCTGATTGCCCTGGTAGTTTCGATAAGTTTTACCCAGCTCTATCAGATTGAAAAAAGTTTCATATTAGGGCAGCTTGAGGAGCAGGCCCGGCTCTTGAGCCAGCAGATTCTTCTGACTAGAAGCTGGCTTGCCGATCAGGGCGGGGTCTATATTGAACAGAGGCCGGGTCGCAAAGTCAACCCTTATCTCAAAAACAGCACTGTTGAAACAACTGGTGGCGATATCCTTCTGCGCCGGAATCCGGCGATGGTGACGCGTGAACTTTCAGAGTATGCCGCCGAGTCAAGTCTCTATCGTTTTCGGTTGACCAGCACTCATCTGATTAATCGGGAAAATGCTCCCGATGGAACCGAACGACGGGCTTTAGAGATCTTTTCCGAAGAGGGTCAACAGGAGTACTCTCTGCTGCAGACCCTGGATGGTGAGTCGGTATTTCGTTTTATTAAAGCCCTCTATATCGAACCTTCCTGTCTTAAATGTCACCATTATCAGGGTTACAAAGTAGGTCAGTTGCGTGGGTGCCTTAGTGTTATTATACCGAGCTCCGCGGCCGAGGGACGTATTGTGGCCCTACACCGCTCCCTCCTGTTTGATGCCGGTTTGATCGTTTTCTTGACAGTGGTGGTGCTGGTGCTCCTGAATCACATTTTGACGGTTCGCCCCCTGAAAAACTTAAACCGCAAAGTCAAACTTTTTGAGAGGGATGGCGATGCGGTCATAAAACCGGTCTATCGTAATGATGAGATCGGGGTTTTATCCTGCAGCTTTGCTCAGATGTCGGTGACCCTGTGCAATCAGCGTCTGGAGATGGAGAACAAGATTGACAAAGCGACTAAAGATTTGCGCCGGGTCAATTACGATTTGCTCGCCGCCAACCGTGCCTTGCGGCAACAGGATATTCTGAAAACTGATTTTCTGGCCACCGTTTCGCATGAACTGCGCACTCCGTTAACGACGATTCGCGGCGGTGTCGACTATCTTCTTCAGACTGTAACCGACGTGGATCAGCAGACCTATCTCTCTTTGTTGGAGCGCAATATTAAGGGTCTGGTCGAGATGGTCAACAATCTGATTGATATTGCTCGGATTGATTTGGATCAGGTTGAACTTGATCTGGAGGAGGTCGATCTGAGTGACCTTTTGCGAGAGATCTGTATCCTCTTTACAGCTTCTGCTGAGGAACGTGGAATTGTTGTGAAAATACGAGGTGTGTTGCCGGAAGTCACCGTACTTGGTGACTATCGGCGCTTAAATCAGGTTTTTATGAATCTGGTTCATAATGCGGTTAAGTTCTCTTGCCCGGGGGGTAAGGTCGAAATTGAATTGAACCGCCGAGACAAACTGGTTGAGGTGAAGATTATCGATCACGGTTCGGGGATTGTTGAGGAAGAGCTGGAGATCATCTTTACCCGTTATCAGCGAGGCCGGAAAGGTAGTGGCCGCTCAGGCAGCGGTCTCGGCTTGGCCATTGCCCGAGGCCTGGTTGAGGCTCACAGTGGTTCCCTGCGGGCACAGAGCCGGCCGGGTGGTGAAACCATTTTCACCGTAATCTTGATGGCTAAGTAAAAAGTCCGATCTACTGCGTCGTATCGGTTTTTTAGACACTCGACATACTACATGTATGGTCCCGCGCCTGAAAAACCACGGCTCCTTAGTATCTCAAAATTTTTACTTAGCCATCCCATGACTTTTTACGAGCTCATCAACCTTAGTTACTGATAATATGTAAAACCTGGCATGGAGGTGGGTTTTGAATAAAAATGATGGTCTGATAAT
>JAGGTT010000232.1 GCA_021163565.1 Candidatus Tharpella sp. | reverse complement strand
GTCATTACCTCAATTGGCAATGACTACTCTTTTACCGAGCTTTTCAGTCGTCAGCTCATCGGCCTTGGACAACCTGGTGACATTGCTGTTGCTTTGAGCACCAGTGGGACTTCAGCAAATATTGTCGCCGGCTTAAAGCAGGCCCGGGCACAGGATCTTATCACAATCGGTCTGCTCGGCCGCGACGGTGGTGTCTGTATCGAATTTTGTGATATCAGCCTGCTGGTTCAGGCGACCGAAACCGCCCGGATTCAGGAAGCCCATCTACTTTTAGGCCATCTATTTTGTGAACTGGTTGAAAAAGAGATGGCCGCCAACACTCAGTGAAGGGGTAAAGAGAGATGAAGGAAATTAAGCTGGACAAAAGAAAACTCTCAACCTACGCCCTGGCATCACGACCGAGCAAGGTCAGTGTCAATAATTTTGCCCGGGAGCTTAGCAGCATGGAAACCGTCACCGGTCTGCTCGATAAACTGCCGGGTTTTCTCGCGGCTGATGACCTGAAAAAGGTGATCCAGGCGATCACCTCTGCTCATCACCAGCAGCGTACGATCCTGCTCGGCCTCGGCGCCCATGTCATCAAGGTCGGATTGACTCCGTTGCTGCTACAACTGGCTGGAAAAGGTGTTCTCAACGGTTTCGCCCTGAATGGGGCCGGGATTATTCACGATTTCGAACTGGCTTTGGCCGGACACACCTCGGAAGATGTTGCCGAAGGTATAACCGGAGGTAATTTCGGCATGGCTAAAGAGACCGGCGGACTCTTAAATCGGGCCATCCTGCTCGGTGACCGTGAAGGCCTCGGCTTAGGTGCCGCTGTTGGTAAAATGATCTGGGAAGAGAAACTGCCATACCGGGAGATGAGCCTTCTCGGACAATGCTACCGCATGCAGATCCCGACAACCGTACATGTTGCCATCGGCACGGATATTATCCATATGCATGCCGCCGCCGACGGAGCCGCAATCGGCCGAACCAGCTTGAGAGACTTTGACACCTTCTGTTCTATGGTAGCGAACCTTGAAAACGGAGTCTATATAAATCTTGGCTCAGCCGTAATCCTGCCTGAAGTTTTCTTGAAAGCAATTTCATTAGTGCGCAATCTCGGCCATCCGATCAACAATCTGACTACGGTTAATATGGATTTTAACCGGCAATACCGATCTTATGAAAATGTTGTCAAACGCCCGACTCTGGGCACAGGACATGGTTATCAGATTATCGGCCATCACGAAATCATGTTCCCGCTGCTGGTCGCCGGAATTTTAGCCAAACTCGAAGAGGAGTAAAGCAAGAATGGATATAGCTAACTATAAAATCGGCATTATCGGCGGCGGCAATATGGGGCGGGCGATTATCAAAGGACTTACCGGAAGCCTATCAAGTCCGAAAATAACTGCCTGGGATGCCGACAGCAACTGTCGCGAAAGCCTTGAAAATGATCTACAGGTTACTATTGCTCGGGATAATCGTGAATTGGCAACCGATTGTGACATAATTATTCTAGCTGTCAAACCGCAGATTATCACGCCCGTGGTGACCGAGATTGCCGATCTTCTAACAGATAACAAGCTGCTGATCTCGATTGCGGCCGGCGTACCCTGTGAACGATTGGAAAAACCTTTGTCAAACAGAGTCCCCACCATCCGGATTATGCCCAACACCCCGGCCCTGATCAACCGGGGCATATCCGCAATTGCGGCGGGTCGCGATGCCGGCGAAGAACACCTGGCTATTACTCAGAAAATCTTCTCCTGCCTCGGTGAAACCGTAATTGTTCCGGAAAGTTCGATGGATATGGTAACCGCCGTCTCCGGCAGCGGGCCGGCCTATGTTTTTCTGGTTATCGAAGCTCTGCTTGATGCCGCGGTCGGTATTGGCATGAACCGGGAGCTGGCCCGAACTCTGGTTATAGAGACAATCTTAGGCTCCACTGAACTCGTTAAAAAGACTGGCAAACAGCCGATGGAACTGAAAGATATGGTCACTTCACCCGGCGGCACCACCATCGCCGGTTTGGCGGAACTGGAAAAGAACGGTCTCCGCCAGGCTTTTAACGCTGCTCTGACCAGCGCCTGTCAACGGTCGCAAGAATTGGGAAAATAGGGGGCCAGAATTCAGGCTTTAGAAAAGCAAAATACTGACTTTGACAACTAGCAACAAACTATAAAGATAATTTGTTAGGGATAATGGATAAATTAATCAGGAAAATTGAACAGTTAAAAAGTGAACGTCAGGCGGTTATCCTGGCGCACAATTATGAACCTCCGGAAATTCAGGACATTGCGGACATTGTCGGTGATTCACTGGGCCTCAGTATTGACGCATCTAAACTTGACAATCCCGTAATCGTTTTCTGCGGTGTCAGTTTTATGGCTGAAAGTGCGGCGATTTTAGCCCCGGAGAAACAGGTTCTCCTGCCACGCTTAAATTGTGGCTGCGGCCTGGCCGATATGGCAGATGCGGCCGCATTAAGAAAAATGCGGGCTCAGCACCCCGATGCTGTGGTTGTCACTTACGTCAACTCTTCGGCAGCAGTCAAGGCGGAAAGTGATATCTGTTGCACTTCGGGTAATGCCGTAAATGTAGTCAGATCAATCCCTGAAGGACAGGATATTCTCTTTGTCCCCGACCGCAACCTCGGTGCTTACGTCCAGCAACAGACCGGCCGGAAGATGATTTTATGGGATGGCGCCTGCCCGATTCACGATGTTATTTCAGCCGCAGATGTCACAACGGCCCGGGTAGCTTATCCTGGCGCTCTGGTTATCGTCCACCCTGAATGCAAACCTGAGGTTGTGGCAATGGCGGACAGTGTCTGCAGTACCGGCGGCATGTTCGATT
>JAGGTT010000281.1 GCA_021163565.1 Candidatus Tharpella sp. | reverse complement strand
GTCTTTACGATGATTCACAAAACCCTGACAGATCTGAACATCCTCTCCTGAAGCCGACTATTTTTGTGGTTTCGCCTGCAAATCATGCCAGATCACTTCCACCTGGGATCTGGTCGCGTCAAGATCCTGACTGTTATCAATGACAAAATCAGCAAACTGAAGTTTTTCAGCTATCGGAAGCTGAGATTTCATGATATTCGCCGCCTCTTCAGAACTGATATTATCACGCTGCGCCAGACGCTCTTCCTGAACCTCAGCCGGAACATGCACCAGCAGAATTTTGTCAAAAAGATACTGCAGATTCAACTCAATCAGCAGCGGCACCGCCACTTGAATAATTGCCTCCGGATTTTCAGCCGCAATTGCATCTGCCTGTTTGAAAAACTCTTCATAGATCGGCGGATGCGTAAAACTTTCAAGTTTTTTCCGTTTCTCCATATCCCCAAAAACAATATCCGAAACCTTTTTCCGATCTAAAGAGCCATCATCCGCCAGAACCTGGCGCCCGAAATAATCGATTATTGCCATAAGCCCCGGAGTTCCGGGTTCCACCACCTGGCGGGCGATAAGATCAAAATCAATCAATGGAGAACCCAGTTCAGTCAGCATCTTGGAAACTGCGCTTTTACCACTGGCAATACCGCCGGTCACTCCGATAAGAGTGCGACGGCCATCACCCTTAACCTTTTTCATCATCTTATCAAGTCCCAGATAGGCCGGGGGAAACACCTCCGTCAAATCACAACCGGCCCCGGCAAAGCTGATCGGATAGCGAACTCCGCGACGATAAAGTGCCTCAAGACCTGACAACGCTTTGACCAGCAGAGCCGGGGGCAGCGCCATAACCAGTTCATCATCCTGAGTATGACCGTAACAGCGTTCACCATAACAGGGCAGCGCCAGAGACGGCTTACCCTCCTGATAACAACGCACGATGGCATCGGCACAGGATGACTCACCGACACAATAAAACTTGAAAACCTCATAGTCAGCAAACTGCAAGGCATTAACCAGAATTATCATCTGGGCCGGATTGGCGTAAATTAAAATGATATCAGGATCGAAGGGCTTATACACCAATGGGGCCAGCGCCAGAGCTTCATAACGGCCGGTCGGCAAGCGGGGAATAGAGGCCTCGAATTTTCGCGCATCACTTTTACTTGCAACCCAGACAATATTGCGAAAGGTACCGTCTCTGTGAGTCTCAGGCAGCTCTTCCAGGCCCAGAACCGAGGAACAGGCGGATGATATAAAATCATCCAGATCAGCCCCGATGCTCCAGTCAAAATTACGCACCATATTGATCATCTGGCACATGGTCATCTTACTCTGCGGCCGTCGCAGAAATGGGATATTCTCCAGTTCCACTTTTTTCTCCAGCATCTTGAAAGCTACCGGAAACGATTTCAAACGGAGCCGAAGTTCAAGCCTGCGGACCATCTTTTCCCAGTCAGGTTTTGTCGCCATAATCATCTCTTTATGCGTTAATTTAACGAAATTTTATGGGTTGATAATCTCCCGTTTTCAATGCTGCCAAAAGCTCTACTTCGTTATTTATCGGGCGCGTAAAGGCGGTGGCATAGAGCCCGACGCTGCTGCTGTCATGAGCATCACTGCCGCCTGTGGCCGGAAGTTTCAACCCTTCGGCAACCTCTCGGGCGAGGCCGTTCTCAGTCGCGGTGACTTTGCCGTTCAGGGTTTCAACCCCGTCTACCAGTTGAAACATCTCCCGGGATCTGGCTTTCTCCGGAGTCAGGCCGATATCATCAGCACCAAAAGTGAGAAAACCCCGAAACGGATGGGCCGCCACGATAAAACCACCCGCCGCCTGCACCCGTTTTTTCAACTCGGAAAGCTTGATGATACCCTGCACATCATCATAGAAACCGTAAACCAGCATATCGCCCTGTTCGGTGACAATCTCATTGGCACGAAAAACAGGAAAGGTAAATTTTTTGCGCAAAGACCGGATATCTGCGGCCGACCAGAGATAGTTGTGGTCGGTCAGACAGATTCCGTGCAGACCGATTCGTTGTGCCTTGGCAATCATGGCCTCGACGGAGTCTGAGGCACAAGGTGATGCCGGAGCGGTATGCATATGCATATCGATAATAAAAGCACCACTTTTGCCGGTAGCCGGCGTGGGCAATCTTTTCGCCGGTTCACCCGTAGCGGGAGCGGCAACTGAAACCGCAACTGACGCATCTTCGGTATCTTCCGCCGCCTTTTGTGAAAAATTGCTGCCGGTCTCCGACTCTCCAAGCAAAAACTCCTGCCAGGTAAGCTCCGGATTATGAACCTGTGCTTCCTGATACCGGATCAGCTTAGCCGTCTCGCGTACCGCGTAGGCGCACTCAATCAGAAGATTGGCAAAATGACGACAGGAAGTCCGGCCGACAGTTTTATGAATCTTCTCCTCAATCCCCAAGGCCAGGCAAAAACCTTCCGCCTGGGCGAGAAAGTTCAGAGCTTGAGGACATTCTGGAGTCGTATAACGCAGCCAGCGACCCTCAATCTCAAAACAGACCAGATCACTTAAGTTGACTTTGAAATCCAGTTCGAGACTGTAAATTGAATCGTTCAGAATACCGTGTACCGCCAACGTCTTTTCATCCAGGAGGGCGACATCAATAATTTTATTCCGGTTAAATTCAGAGATCAAAATCTGCCTCCGGCCCGCTTTTCAGCTTCAAGTGAAGCCACCAGAGGTGAGCCTTTGGCGAATGCGGCGCAGCGGTCATAGAGGCGAATACTTTTTTTGACCATCTCGGAATAGAACTCCTGGCGGCCGGCCGGGTCGTCGGGGGCTTTAAGGAGAACCTTTTTCGTAAGGTGCAGAATAACTCCGTGACAACACTCCTCAACCATGTAGACAATCTGATCCAGATTCTCGGCTTCTCCGAGCAGGCCCTTAATAATCTTCAGCATCCCGGCCCCGACCCGAACCCCGAGTACCTTTTTAAGAGAGTCATCAAGGTTATCAATCCCGTCAAGATAGATGTGGCGGAAATGACCGGAGATTTCAGCTATTTCAAGCTCCGGCATTTTGACAACCATGCGAATTTCGGCCTCGGTAAAGGTATCCCGCAGATGGCAAACTGAAAGCAGATTACCATGATCAAGCTTTTCGACATTGGTTGCGCGATTTAAAGAGAATTTGAGAATATTATCAGCCATTATCGATATATCTACTCCTCAACCGTAAATTTCCAGGCGCAGAACCAATCTTCGGGATGGGCATCGGGCGGGCAGCCTATACATTCGGTCCTGATCCGGGAATCAATCGTACGGGCAAAATAGGGATATTCGACCATACCCGCAGATTTACAAGGATAATCTTCCAGCCCTTTCCGCTGCCGGGCCACCTGCACCCGGCACTCATTCATCCGGAAAATAATGCAGTTCTCATCAATATCCTCAATTGATTGTTTGTTGATCAGGGCATACATTCTAAAAGCCAGAGCCTTTTTCAAGGCGGCTATGCCACCGTTGTCAGGCAGTTCCAGAAGTTCTTTTATCCGTTCCGCCTCGTAGGGTGAGTAACGCGTCCAGCAGGTATCATTACAGCGCTTGGCGTCATTCATACCGTGCTCTCTTTCGACCGCCTGAAACCAGATGCCATCATTTGCCAGCCAGTTGACCCCGAGATTCTGGAGAAGGTCGAGCAACTCTTTCCGTGAGAGCTTATTAAGATGCGCCGGTACCCCGTCTTTAACCTCAAAACCGAAAATTTTACCCAGACGTTTAAGCTGGTTGGCAAGACTTGCATTCCAGGCATTTTTTTCAACCGCAACCGCTTTTTCAACGCCAAGCTGATGCTCCACCTGAGCCAGCCAGTAACCGTAATGAACTATTGTACGCCGGAAAGAATCCATCACCAGCTTGACTAAAAGAGCATCATCCGCCTCACTTATGATTTTGTTCATGTCACTCATCTTAAGTTCTCCCTGGTTCAGTTTACACGACTCACCCTGAACCTTATGCCATTAATTACAATAAAAAAATTACCGGAATCATCCTCCTCAAGTAATTCTGCAATCCGAAAGTGGGCCACCGCCAAGCACCGGGCCGCAAATCGTCCGGCCTTGATCTTAACCTGCAGCACACCCTCACCATCAAGTACCAGAGTTTCAGGATCAAGGGTTTCACGGCTGCCATCATCAACCTCCAAAACCACCTTCACGAGCTCTCCCGCCGAGCTCTTTTCCAACCCGACATCCCGGATAAAATATGGCGTTTTCGCAACCTTTACCGGGGCTCGTTTACCTTTATAATCGATAAAAAACTCACCCCTTTCTCCATCATAAGTCAATGATCTTTTAAATAGATTAAGCACCTCAGGATGCACGATTCGGTTCCCTTCATACGACCACTCACCCCGAGCATTAATGATGATTTCACTCTGGCCTATTTCCATCCCGGTTTATCCTGTAAATAAAAATTATCGGCTTTAATTTCAGCCGCCAACTAAAGTCAGCCCCTGATTTCCGGCTACACCGGAACCGAACTTCGGGTCTACACAGAGCCCCGGATAATGTCAAGTAAAACCCCGACTAAACCTGTGCTCTTCTCCCGGCATTTACTTGAGAAACAGAAAGAAAATGTATCTAGAAAAGATTTAAAAAAATAGAGCCGGAGATACCTTAAGCGGCTCCGGCTTTCTATAAAAACCTCACTCCGACCATTTAAGCAGTAGTCGGATGAAGCTGTTTATGACTGAATCAAATAAAAATTTTGTACTTTTTATCAGATAAAAGATGGTTGTGCGACTATAACTCGACCAGCTTGTGCGACCGGATCCAGCGAACGATCGCGCGCTTTTCAAAACGCCAGAATTTTCTCTCTTTATGAGCCGGCAAAATTCCTTTGCGGGCCATGTAGTTAACATTATCAGGACTGGTATCGAGAAGTTCCGCTACCTCAATACTGCCAATCTCTTTATTGACAGCTTTTTTGCCGTCGCTATTTTTTATAATCTTCACCACTCTCTCCTAAAACCACCCGGCCTAAATACAACCGACAAATTATGGAATCATCCGATAAAGATACTCGGCTATCCTAAAACCAGGAAAATCAAGTTTGGCCTTGGCCCTTTTTTATAAACTAAACAGAAAAGCAGGTATCCGCATATCTCACAGATACCTGCTTTTAATAACTATTGGTGGAGCTGAACGGGATCGAACCGTCGACCTCTTGTCTGCCAGACAAGCGCTCTCCCAGCTGAGCTACAGCCCCATTATTCCAAAACGAGCGGCCTAGATAGCATGCCCATCAAGTATCTGTCAATCTTTTTTAAAACTACTCTAAAACCCCGGCCATAACTTCAATATCAGCCTCCTGACGCAAGGCCTGGACAAATTCCTGCATTACCTGAAACTGCTTATAGCGCAACAACTGCTGTTCCGTTTCCTGGCGCAGCTTATCGCCATCAGCACCGAGTTCAAGCTTACGCTCCCGCAGACGAGCCAGAAAGTAGGTAGCATTATGCTGCAGCGCCTCTGAAATCTGCCCCTTATGCAGAGCAAACAGTTTACGACTGAGAGCCGGATCTTTACCTATTTTTGGAATTGCCTGAATTCGGGAGAAAAAACCGCTGTCAACAAGTTTGAGATCCAAACCGGTGGCAACCTCATCCAGAGTTTTGCCGCCCTTGAGCTGGGCCGCAGCACCCTCACTGATCTTTTTCACTTCAGCCCGGGCCAGTTCAAGACGATAAGCTTTTTCAACATCACTCTTGACTTCAGCTAATTCCGGCAGATAGCTCGCTTTAATTTCCGTAACCATAAAATAGTAACTGTTACGGGAGGGATTAACTATTTTCGCGCTCTGATTGAGCGGAGTCTTAAAGACTAAAGCCAGCAGAGCCGGATCCCGGCCGATATCGGGTACAACTCTATTCCGCTGATTAAAAAGGTCGGTCTCAACCACCGTTGTTCCAAGCTTTTGGGCGGCGGCAACAAACTCTTTACTATCATTTAAAGGCGACAGGGCCGCCGTTACCGCGGCAACCTCTTTTTCCAGGAGATCCGGATAAGCTCCGATCCGCAGCCCTTTTTCGATTCCCTCTTTAACCTCGGCCAGCTTTTTAGTCCGGGCCGGCTTGTACTCTTCGATCTTAATCAAATGAAAGCCAAAACGGGTTCGCACCGGCTCACTGACCTCGCCCGGTTTCAGAGCGAAAGCCGCGTCTTCAAAAGCTTTCACCATGGAGCCATGACCAAACCAGCCCAGATCACCACCCATCGAATTTGACGGACCCTGCGAAAACTTCTTCGCCAGCTCGGCAAAATCAGAACCAGATTTTACCTTCTTGAGAATTTCAAGTATTTCACCGCGGGCTTTCTCGGTCTCCTCCGCGGACGCATCCGGGGCAATTTTAATCAGAATGTGTCGGGCTTTAATTTGCTCCTTCACCTTAAATCTTTCAATATTCTTTTCATAGAAATCGGTTACCTGCGCGTCAGTAACCTCAGCCTTAGAGAGCAGTTGCTCCCGTTCAATTACCAGGGCCGCAATCTTGCGCTGTTCAGGGATCCTGAAATTTTCCTGTTTTTCGCTAAAAAATTTCTCCAGATCTGCTTGTGAATACTTCATCTTCGCCTGATACTCGATCGGATTGAACGGCAACAGGTCAAGCGCAATCTCCTCCCGCTGCTGACGTACCAGTATATCAATCTCATCCGGTAAAATTTTCACTCCGTCATTAATTACCGTCCCGACTTTTCCGATCAGAATATCATCTTTAAAGTTTGATTCAAACTGGGCCGGAGTCATCCGATTAGCACTTAGTGCCCGGCGGTAGGTCTCCTGATCAAAGTGGCCATCCTTCTGAAAAGCCCCAAGTCCGGCAATCCGACCCTGGATTTCAGACTCATCAATTGAGAGCCCGAGCTTATCCGCCTGTTCCAGCATAAGCTGCCGGTCAACCAGATTGTTCAAAGCCTCTCTCTTTATCTGTAGTGAACGGGCCTCATCGGGATTAAATTTCCCCTGGGACTCCTCCTGATAACGCCGCCAGAGGTTCCGGAATGAGTTATCCAGTGTTTTTCGTTCAATGATTTTGCCGTTAACTGTCGCCGCAACCGTCATCTGCTTGGCTTTCATACTGCCGACTCCCCAGAAGGAGAAGACCACAATAATAACCCCGAAAACCAGTTTAACGACCAGAGACTTTGCATTTTTCCGCATCATTCGTAACATCTAATAAAACCCCTATCTACTAATGCG
>JAGGTT010000216.1 GCA_021163565.1 Candidatus Tharpella sp. | reverse complement strand
TGCCGGCAACCCATCTTGTGAAGAACTCTTTCTATCGGCGCAAGCAGCAGGGTAGTGTCGTTATTATGGCCAGCCGGGGTTGTCCTTTACGCTGTAGTTACTGTGCCGTCAGTGCCGATAGTGGATTACCTTACCGGAAAAGAGGGGTGGCCTCTATCTTGAAAGAGATTGAGCGGGCCATTTTGGATGAGAATGTCGGTTTTATCGATTTTGAAGATGAGAATCTGACTATTGACCGAGCCTGGTTTATGGAACTGATCGCCGGGATTACAGATTTACGAAAGATGCGGGATTTTGAGTTGCGGGCCATGAACGGCCTCTATCCACCGGCGCTTGACGAAAGCATGATAATCGCCATGCGTGATGCCGGCTTTCGCACCCTGAATCTTGCGGTCGGCAGTTTTGATAAGCAGCAACTTAAACAGTTTCGCCGCCCGGACGTGGGTAAAGCTCATGGCCGGGTTTTGGAGCTTTGTCAAAAGTACGGCCTGGATGCCGTCTCTTATATTATTGCCGGTGCGCCCGGGCAGTGTGCGGAAACGACCCTCAACGATCTTTTGCGTCTGGCCCGGCAAAATACGATTGCGGGCTTGTCGGTTTTCTATCCGGCTCCGGGCAGCCTCGATTACAGGCGGGCGGCTGAGCTTGGTATCCTGCCGCCGCATCTCTCCTTAATGCGTTCCAGTACTCTTCCCCTTGACCATACGACAAGCCGTTTGGAAACTGTGACCCTGCTGCGTTTGAGCCGGATAATCAATTTTATTAAATCTTTAGAGCAAGACCAGATTCCCATGCCTGCGCCCCGGTCTTTTTGTGATTTTAAGATGCCAGCTCAGGCCGAACGTTTAGAGCGAGGGCTTTTGCTCCTGGGTTGGTTTTTGGGCGATGGCATAATTCGGGGAATCACACCTGAAGGTGAGGTTTTTGAGCACCCAACTACGCTGGAATTGACCCGAAAGTTTATCCGGGCAGCTGCGTTCCATTTTTAATAAGATTGCGTACTTGTCCGGCAATATCGTCACTGAAGTTCTTAATTAATTGACACTAATATATCCAGCTGGTATGAATATTGGGTATCTTTATAAGGTTAAGAAGTTATCACCATTGACCAGAGGAGTTTTCCAATGAAGAAAACGGTTGTTGCTACCATTACTGTTGTCTGCCTGATCGCAATTTTTTCAATTACCGCCCATGCCGGAGAAAAGAAACTGCTATTGAAGGCCCCCCTCTGTTTTTCTTCATCGTTGCCGATTTTAGGTGACACTATAGTGACCCTTGCGGAAAATATTAATACCGCAAGTAATGGCAATATCAGGATCAAATGTTATGAGCCGGGCAAGCTTATTCCTCCCTTTGAAATCCTTGGTGCTGTTTCCAGCGGGAAGGTTAATGCCGGGTTTGGCTCCGGCGCCTACTGGCAGGGTAAAATTCCTGAAGCGGCCCTTTTCTCGGCGGTTCCTTTTGGTCCCGAAGCCGACGAATACCTGGCCTGGATTTTTCATGGTAACGGGCTTAAACTTTATCAGGAAATGTATGATCGGGCGGGTTACAATGTGAAAGTTCTGCCTTGCCTTATTATCTCACCTGAGACTTCGGGCTGGTTCAGCAAGCCGATCAACAGTGTTGAAGATTTGAAAGGTCTTAAAATGAGATTTTTCGGGCTTGGCGGCAAAGTGATGCAGAAGTTGGGTGTGGCGGTTAGTATGATGCCGGCCGGAGAAATTTTTCAGGCGCTTGAAAAAGGCGTTATTGATGCTACTGAGTTTTCCTTTCCGGCCATCGATCAGAAACTGGGATTTTACAAGGTCGTAAAATATAACTACTATCCAGGGTGGCACCAGCAGGCAACCCTTTTGGAATTGCTAATCAATAAAGATACCTGGAACGGTATGTCTCCTGGTCAGCAAACTCTGCTTGAGCTGGCCACCAGAGCCAATATTACGGTCTCCCTTGCCTACAGCGAAGCTATCCAGGGTGCGGTTATTAAGGAAAATGCTGAAAAAAGAGGGGTTCACAATATGTATTGGTCTGATGAAATGCTCTCTACATTCAAGCAATCCTGGGATGAGGTGGTTCAGGAGCAGGTCGACCAGAATCCCGGTTTTAAAAAGATATGGGATGACCTTTCCGCATTCAGGGCTGATTATGCTTATTGGAAGGCCCTGGCTTTCTTACCCAGAACCACAAAATGAGTTTATATAATCAGCAGCGATTTTCCCAGGATACTAATGTATGACAAATGATAAAAAGCCGGAATGCGGTTTATCCTCTTTTCTGGATCGGGCAATTCTTGGTATCGGAAATGTCGGATCCTGGCTGATTGCCGTTTTGATTGTTGCCGTACTTGTCCAGGTTGTTCTGCGTTATCTATTTCAGAAAAGTTTTGTCAAGCTTGAAGAGTTGCAGTGGCATCTTTATGCAGTCATCATCATGCTGGGTCTGGCCTATGCTTTTGTCAAAGATTCCCATATCCGTCTGGATATAATGCATTCAAGATTTTCAAAGCCGACCCGGGAGAAAATTGAAATCATGGGTATTGTCGGTCTCCTCTGGCCCATGATTTTTATCTTCTTTATGCATAGTTTAAGCTTTGTTGCGGAATCCTTTCGGGTTGGTGAAGGTTCTGATGCACCTATGGGGCTTGGTTGTCGCTGGATTATCAAGTCGGTTATCCCAATCGCTTTTTTTCTCCTGTTTTGTGCTTCAATTGCCCGCTTAATCCGGGCCGTATCGTATCTTAAAAATAATAACCAGCAAGGTAATTCATCTGATGGATGTTAATGGTGTTCTGGTTGTCGCCATGATGATTACCTTTATCGGGTTGTTGTTTAGCGGATACCCGATTGCCTTTATCCTGGGGGGTGTTGCCATGCTCTTCACCCTGGTTGGATATTGTTCAGATATCTGGCTGGGTACGCTTACGGGGCTGGACTACTTGACTATCGGTCTGGTTGTCAATCGGCTCTATAAAGTCATGTATAGCTGGATACTGATTGCCCTGCCCCTGTTCATTTTCATGGGGCTGATGCTGGATCGTTCCGGGATTGCCGAAAAAATGATGTTCGCCATGCAGGATCTGTTTGGCAAGGTCAGGGGAGGGCTTGCCATCAGTGTGACTCTCATCGGCATCCTGCTGGCGGCGGCGACCGGAATTATTGGCGCATCGGTGGTACTTCTGGGGCTTTTATCCCTGCCGGCCATGCTTAAACAGGGGTACGCCAAACCTTTGGCCGTGGGGACCGTCTGCGCTTCAGGAACTCTGGGGATTCTTATTCCTCCAAGTATCATGCTGGTAATGATGGCTGACCAGCTGAGTTTGTCCGTGGGTGATCTGTTTATGGGGGCCCTGTTGCCGGGTATTATTCTCGGCATCCTGTACATAGTCTATCTTTTGCTGGTTGGATTTTTTTGTCCTGGAGCTGCCCCGCTTGCAAAAGATCGACAGAAGCTTGAATTCAAGATGGTCTGGGGTGTTTTTAAAACCATTCTCCCGGCCGGAGCCTTGATTGTTGCTGTGTT
>JAGGTT010000113.1 GCA_021163565.1 Candidatus Tharpella sp. | reverse complement strand
TGAGCCACCGCATGACGACAAGGTTGACCGGGGTCTCCCAGTAGCATGATGGTGAAGGTGCGGGCAGATTCAGTTCATGTTTGCGGCTGGCAAACTGGATCAGAAAACCGAAAAGATAGTGCCGGAATATAATCCTGAGATGGTTGGTGAGCAGTTCTTTATTTAGCCAGTTGAGGCGGCTGATGGTAAGTTTTTGATGGATGAAATTACCGGCTGCGAGTTGCTCGGAGCGGAAGTTCCCGCTGGCCTTCTGTGTTTTCAGAAGATAGAATCGATACAGATAACTGACCCCGATAAATTCACGCTGGATCATCTGCCGAGCAATTGGAGAGAGGCTGTCATACAAGGTTCTGTAGCTGGTCGCCTGGTACTCTTTCGGGAAAAAAAGAGTCATTGTGACAATATCCTTTATAAGCCTGACAGATTCGAGAGGAAGATTTATCGGGCAAACTAGTCACTGTTTACTATGAGCATAATGTAACATAATTTAATATTTTATCAAATTTTTTTTACGGAAGGTTGGTGATGGAAGTAGTTAGCCAATGGCTGCCGGAGATTTTTTCCGGGTTAAGCCTGATTTTACTGGTTGTTATCTGGGGTGCAGTGACACGTTTTCAACGGCGCTTAAGCCGGAGTCTGGAGCAGCAGTTTCGTCAGAACCGGCAGGAGTTTACGGAGGAGTCTCTGCGTTTGCGTGAGGAGGTGGCCCGGGCGCAGAAAGCGGTTGGCGAGACCCTGGTGCGGACGTTAAGTGAAATCGGAAAATCTCAGCAGGGTAGTCTCTTGGCGGTTGAAGATCGGGTAAAACACCTTACCGATGCGTATGAGAGACGTTTTGAAAAACTGCTTGATAATGTTGATAAAAAACTATCGCTTCTACAGGAGAGTAACGAGAAACGGCTCGAAGAGATGCGACAGACGGTTGATGAGAAACTGCAAAGTACGCTGGAGAAAAGGCTGGGAGACTCATTTAAGTTGGTCAGTGAGCGGCTGGAAGCGGTGCAGCGCGGTCTTGGTGATATGCAGAATCTGGCGGTCGGCGTAGGTGATCTGAAACGGATGCTGACTAATGTTAAAGCGCGGGGAACCTGGGGTGAGTTTCAGTTGGGAGATATTCTGGAACAGATCTTAACTCCGGATCAGTTTGCGCGTAATGTGCGGACCGTGGCCGATTCCAAAGCAATTGTCGAGTATGCGATCCGGCTGCCGGGAGCTAATTCGAGTGATCCAGTCTGGCTGCCGATTGATGCCAAGTTTCCACAGGAAGATTATCATCGACTGCTCGATGCGGTTGAGAAAGGTGACAACCAGTTGCTGGAAAAATCAACTGCGGCCCTGTTGCGAACTCTGGAGATGGCCGCGAAAGAGATTGCAGAGAAGTATCTTGATCCACCCGGAACCACCGATTTTGCGATCATGTTTTTGCCGACTGAAGGGCTTTTTTCGGAGATTTTACGGCAGCCGGGAGTGGTTGAAAAACTGCAGCAGCAGTTTCGGGTAGTTGTTGCCGGGCCAACGACTTTGGCGGCCCTTTTAAACAGCCTGCGGATGGGTTTCAGGACTCTGGCAATCGAAAAACGCTCGAGTGAAGTCTGGACCATTCTCTCTGCGGTTAAAACTGAATTCGGCAAATTCGGTATCGTTCTTGAACGGGTTAAGAGCCAGCTTGAAGCAGCTTCGAATACGATTGAGTCAACTGGCGCCCGGACCCGGGCGATGGCCCGAAAACTTAAAAGTGTGGAGGAGATGCCCGATGACAGCTCGCAGATGATCTTCGACCTGGATGAGATCGGGTCAGTAACGAAAGAGAAAAACGGTTGAGACACTGCGGAACTTAGGTCATTACATGACAGGTTAAAAAAATATAATCTCAAGAGCCTGAAATGGACTTGACATTTATAGATATTTGACTAAAATTCACCTGTTTTCACGGTTGAGAAAGTGACTATGACGCTCAGTGGGTTTGTGTGAGGTTCCCAGCTTAAATCATTGGGAACCTCGATTTGTTTGGTTGTGTGCAAGAGTTTAAATGCGCTCTATCGCAGTAGTTGGAACAGGAGAAATTAGTTGTGATTGAAGTCCAGGGATTGCAAAAATTTTATGGTAATTTCCAGGCCTTGAAGGGGCTTGATTTTACCATTAATAAAGGTGAAATATTAGGTTTGCTCGGCCCTAACGGTGCCGGCAAAACCACAACTATGCGGATATTGACAGGTTTTCTTAAGCCGTCACGGGGAAATATTAAGGTTGCGGACTTGAATGTTATCGAACACTCTCTCAAAATTAAAGAGATGATCGGCTATCTGCCGGAAGCCGCGCCGCTTTACGGTGAGATGCTGGTTTATGACTATCTTGCCTATGTGGCTGAGATGCGCGGTTTGAGAGGTAGTGATAAAGCCCGGCGGATTGCTGAAATGGTTGTACTGTGCGGACTTAAAGAGGTAATTTACAGAGCGGTTCATGAACTTTCCAAAGGTTATAAACAGCGGGTCGGACTGGCCCACGCGATGATGGGTGACCCTGAAATCCTGGTGCTGGATGAGCCGACTTCCGGGCTCGACCCCAACCAGATTGTCGAGATAAGAGAGTTGATCAAGGAAATCGGGCGAAAGAAAACCGTAATCTTTTCAACCCATATCTTAAGCGAGGCCGAGGCGACCTGTGACCGGGTTGTAATTATCAACCAGGGAACCATCGTTGCCGACGGACCGACCGATAGTCTTCTGCATGAGTTCGGGGCCGGTGTTGTGGTTGACATCGTTCTGCAACATCCGGACGTAGCTCTGGTTATTGCTAAATTGAGCATAGTTGCCGGGGTTGAGAAGATCGAAAATACTACTGATACTGAATCTGGTTTATTGTCTGGTGCTTCGGTTCAGCTGGCGGTTTTCAGTAGCACGGATGAAGACATACGCCCGGCTCTTTACCGGGTGATTCGGGAACAAGGCTGGGATCTTATCGATTTTCATCTCCGTAGCGAAAGCCTTGAAAATATTTTTGCCCAGTTGACACAGGAGGAGTGCTGATGAATGGTGCGCTGACTATTTTTAAAAAGGAGCTTAAGGGTTTCTTCTTTTCTCCGATTGCCTATATTGTGATTACAACCTTTCTCCTGCTTTCGGGATGGTTCTTTTTCTCAACCTTCTTTCTTTATAACCAGGCCGATCTGAGAACATTTTTTACCCAACTGCCGTTGATTTTTTCATTTATCGTGCCGGCAGTTACCATGCGTCTTTTCTCAGAGGAGTTCAACAGCGGCTCCTTTGAGTTACTGACCACTCTGCCGGTTTCCAACAGCGGGATAGTGGTTGGCAAGTTTTTGGCGGCTCTGACCTTCATCGCTCTGATGCTGCTGCCGACCTTGGCCTACGCTTTCAGTGTCGCGATGCTGGGAGATCTTGATCTGGGGCCGGTTTTCGGCGGATATTGTGGGGCACTGCTCTTGGCCGGTGCCTATATCGGTATCGGTCTTCTGGCCTCATCAATTACCCGAAACCAGATCATTGCTTTCATTGTCGGTATGATTTTCTGTTTCGGTTTGACGATTTTTAACCGGATGCTCTTTTTTGTTCCCGAAGGTCTGTTGGCGGTCTTTGCCTATATGGGTTCGACGGCTCACTTTCAGAACATCGCCCGCGGGATTATTGATACCCGTGACCTGATCTATTTTTTAAGTCTAATTTTTCTGACTCTGTATGGTACGAGCTTCGTACTGCAAGAGAGAAAATAGGAGTTTTCCTGTGAAGAGAGATAATTGTGTTGCAGAAGGCGGTCTTTTTGGTCGTTATGGTAAACTGGTTCTCTATATAATCGTGGTCGTGATGATTAACCTGGTTGGCATCAATCTTTTTACCCGGGTTGATCTGACTGCCAATAAGCTTTATTCACTCTCTCCGGCCAGTAAAGAGGTGGTGGCAACCCTTTCGGAGCCTTTGACCATAAAGATATTTTTTTCCGGCAACCTGCCGGCTCCTTACAACGGAGTCGAACGTTACGTGCATGATCTTCTGCAGGAGTATGAGTTGGCCGGGAACCGCTATTTCAATTATCAGTTTTTCGACCCTTCAGGTGATGATGAAACGGTGGCGAAAGTTCAGAAAATGGCCCTCAGTTATGGTATTCAGCCAGTTCAGATTCGCGCAATAGAAAAGGACGAGGTTAAATTTCAGAATGCTTATATGGGGCTAGTGCTTATTCATGGTGACCTGGTTGAGATTCTGCCGGCGATTATCGAGACTAAGGGACTTGAATATCATCTTACTACGACAATCAAAAGGATGAATAATAAGATCAGCCGGCTTTTGGCCTTGCCGGAGAAGGTTAAGATAAATCTTTTTCTTTCGTCATCGCTTGAAACCATCGCTCCCTATATGAATCTTGATAAGATTAATCAGCTGCCCGATGCGGTGAGTTCTCTGGTTAAGCGTTTGAATGACCAGCTTTATAACCAGATTGAGTTCACTTTCTATAATCCGACTCAAGATGTCGAAGCGGAGAAAAAAGCAGCCGTAGAAAAGATTATGGAGCTACAGTGGAAGCCGTTTAATAATCAGCATGGGGTTACGATTCCTGGTGATCACGGTTATGCCGGAATTACGGTCACATTTGCCTCAGAGCAGCAGGATATTGACCTGATCTCAGTGGCTAATGTTCCGATTTTTGGTCAGCAGTACCAACTGACACCTATGGCAGATCTGGAGTTGACGCTTAACACAGTAGTTGAAGATGTTATTGGGATTAATGAGCAGATCGGTTACTTAAGCGGTCATGGAACTCTACCGTTGATGGTGGCTCGACCGATGCCGGGGCAGCCGCCGGCTGACAGTGCGTCACACTTTTATGGTCTTTTGAGTCAGGAGTACGCACCCAAGATGGTGACTCTGGATAAGATGAGTTCTCTTGCCGGAATTAAAACTTTGATAATCGTGCGACCGACGGAGAAATTTACTGATTATGAACTCTATCTTCTGGATCAGTTTATTATGCGCGGTAATAACCTGGCCCTTTTCTACGATCCTTTCAAGGAGCAGATGCCTCAGCAGAATATGATGATGATGGGTATGGGGCCGACCTATGTTCCGATCGCCACCGGACTCGAAAAACTTATCAGTCATTACGGGGTTAATATCGGTCCGGCCTATGTTATGGACCAAGAGTGTTTTAAGCAACCGATACCTCAGCAACAGGGCGGCGGTGAGCGCCTTCTCTACTTTGCGCCTTTGCTCAAAAGTGAAAAAATCAATAAAGATTTTCCTTTTATCAAGAATATCAAAGGCCTGGTGATGGTTAAAGCGGCTCCTTTGACTTTGGTGGAGAAGGAACCTGGTGCCGGTGATATTCAGGCGGCCCGGCTTTTTTCTTCCTCCGATAATTCCTGGCTGATGAAGAATCACATCGATCTTAATCCTGAGTTAATGCATCCTCCGGCGGAGGAGAAACAACTCTCCAGCCAGGTTCTGGCATATCTGCTTGAGGGCTCGTTTTCGAGTTACTTCAAAGGGCAGCCGCAGCCGGATAAACCAGTAGAGAAAAAGGGTGAAACTGAAGCGGATTCAGTGAAATCTGAAGATATCAATGCTGATTCTACAGAATCAGCTAAGGTTCTGGCGGCTCTGGCTGAAAAAGGTGAGCTCTCCAGCAGTGGAGATCGTCTTGATCAGGGAAAACCAGGGCGTTTAATAGTTGTTGGATCGGCCGATATCTTGCGCAATAATATCGTCGATGAGGCCGGTCAGACCCCTAATGCCCAGTTATTGTTGAATATGGTTGATTATCTCAACGGCCGTCAGGAACTGGCGGTACTGCGGACTAAAACTCAGAGTTTTAATCCGTTGGCGGATATAGATCCCGAGAGCCGCAGCTTGATTAAGGGAGCCAATCTTATCGGCCTACCGCTGCTGGTTATATTTGCCGGTTTTATCGCCTGGCTGTACCGCAGCGCCCGGCGGCGTAGATTAAAACGAATGTTTTCTTAAATAAGGGTACCTCGAAAAATTGCTTTTTTCCTCAATTGCTGCGTTGGGCTCAAATTTTAATCCGCAGAGCTTTGCATAAGTTTTTTCATCAGAACGTTCCTTCGGAACAACCTGTGAAACACTTAATACTCTATGTATTTTGCGACCGAAGGGAGTGCCCTTGCGGTACGGTTAAAATCTTCGTCCGCCTTGCACTAGAATAAAAATTCTAATTTTTCAAGACACCCATAAAACTATATTGGATTGAGATTTCATTAAAGGTGGCAGGATTATGAAAAAAGAGTATCTATTATTAGTGGTGGCGATTGTTGCCTTAGCAGCTCTTTTAGCCTATCAGAAAAAGGGAAAAACCAATTATCAACTGCCGCAGCTTGCATCGATTGATGTGTCTGTGAACCGCCTGCTGGTTAAAGAAGCTGACCGGGAGACGGAGTTACGTCAGGTGGATGGTAGTTGGGTTGTGGGGCCGAAATCATACCGGGCAGACAATAATCGCGCGGCCAAGATGGTTACTGAGATCAGGAATCTGCAGCTGGTCGCACTGATTTCTGAAAAAGAGAACTATCAGCTTTATGAACTGAATCAGAAAAAACGTTTCACGGTTCAGCTCTACCATGACCAGACTCTGCTGCGGGAAGTTATGATCGGTAAAAACAGTCCCTCACTGCGGCAGACCTATGTGATGCTTAAAGATGATGCCAACGTCTATCAAGCTCTGGGTAATTTGCGGAGCAATCTTTTTTCAGAAATAGCGGATCTCAGGAATAAAGAGGTGTTGAAAATTTTGTCAGAGGAGCGGGAACAGCTTGAAAAAATATCGCTTGAACGGATAGTCGACGGGAAAAAAGAGTCACTCGAAATGGTGAAAGCCGTGGCCGCCATCAACGCGGGGGATGAGTCGCGGACAGATGAAGACAAGGATAACTCCACTGCTGCTGCAAACTGGCAGTTGCAGGATGGAACTTTGGTTGATGAGTCTGCTGTTGCCGCTCTGCTGACCGCACTTTCTGATCTTAAATGTACGAAGTATCTGGAAGATTTAAGTCCTGATTCATTTGCAAAACCAGTTTACCGGGTAACTGTTAGTGGGCCTGATAGCAATTTTTTCATTGTCTTTTTAGAGAGCAATGAGGATCAGTATAGA
>JAGGTT010000168.1 GCA_021163565.1 Candidatus Tharpella sp. | reverse complement strand
GGCTATGCGGTCTACGGCCCCGAGAATGATGCTCTGCTGGCAGTCTCAAAACCGGGTTGGCAGGTGGCTAAGAGCCTGAAGAAATTTATAGCTGGTGAGAGCAATGCGGTTTATCTAGATTTTTCCGGGGGCGATGCCGTTCGTCGGCTGGCTTTGACTCCGTCTGCCTGGGAGCGTTTGCGCTCCGGCGGGGTTTTAGTCTGGCCGATTCTGTTGGTCGGGTTGGTGGCGTTGATCTTCAGCCTTGAGCGTTTTCTGTTCCTGAGTCGGGTGAAAAGTAATACCGACAAGGTCATGGGAAAGATTGTCGAGTTGGTCAGGGAGGGTAAATTTTCTCATAGTTTAGAACTTCTTGAGAACAAAAAAGGGCCGGTTTTTCGGGTTCTGGCGGCCGGGCTTGCGGCTCGGAAATCGACCCGCGATGTGCTTGAAAGTGTGCTTGAGGAGGCGATCTTAAAAGAGTTGCCTCGGTTGGAAAAGTATCTTCCGACACTTCAGGTTCTGGCCGCGATTGCCCCGCTTCTGGGACTCTTGGGTACCGTGACCGGAATGATTAATACCTTTCAGGTGATTACGGTTTATGGGGCCGGTGATCCGCGGATGATGTCGGGCGGGATCTCCGAGGCTCTGATCACAACCAAGCTCGGTCTGACGGTAGCCATTCCGATTATCCTTCTCCATACCTGGTTCGCCCGCCGGGTTGATGTTATTATCGGGGATATGGAGGAAAAATCGGTCAGTTTGAGTATTGCACTGCAAGAGAGTGAGACGAACGGATAGTTATGCGGATTGTTTTTGATATCTTTGACTATTTCTATCGGGGTGGTCCCCTGCTCATACCGATCATTCTGGTGTCACTGGTCATGTGGGTTTTGATCCTGCTTAAATTGCAGAGAGTCTGGGCTGTTAACCGTGGGGATATTACGTTGGAGGAGGCCTTTACAGCGGTGCGTGAGCGCAAGTTGCGTATGAACCTCTCTGGAGTGCCCTTAGCCGAAGTGGTCAGTCGCTTTATTGCATCAATGAGTCAGGTGCGGGTGGATAATCTGGCCCTGTTGAATAGTCTCGTTGATCGGGAGGCGAGTCGTCTCGGGGCTCAGATCAACTATATCTATGCGTTGGCGTCAATCGCGCCGTTGCTGGGTCTGCTGGGAACGGTACAGGGGATGATAACCACATTTGATGCTATTTCAGTTTACGGTACCGGCAATCCCGGGGCCATGGCCAATGGTATTGCCGAGGCTCTGATAACAACCCAAAGCGGTCTGTTTGTTTCAATCCCCGGCCTTTTTATGGCCGGATTTCTGCGTCGGCGAACCTTCAGAGTTACTCAGAAGCTGGAGGAGTTTCGGGCCGGAGTCATGAAAGGCTTGGGTGAATGCTATGATTAATGTACGAGCCCGCCTGCGACGGGAGCGAAAACCGGCTCAGATTGATATGGCGCCGATGCTGGACATGGTTTTTATTCTCCTGATCTTTTTTCTGGTTACCACGACCTTTGTCCGTGAGTCGGGAGTCGAGGTTGAGCGGCCATCGGCGTTGACGTCGGCAGAGGTCGGGCAGAGCGGCCTGCGGCTCGGTATAGATGCTGGAGGCCGTATTTTTGTTGACGGCCATCAGATTGATTTGCGGACTATCCGGGCTGTAAGTGAACGTTTTCTGGCCCAGAATCCGGACGGCAGCATCGTTATCGTTGCGGACCGGCAGGTCGCGACCGGACTCACCATAAAGGTTCTCGATCAGTGCCGCCTGGCTGGAGCCCCGCGGATTGCGGTGGCGACAGAAAGCCCTGCCAGCGGCCGTTAACGATGTTTCTTAAGCCTCAATCAGGATCCTTTTCCGGCTTGAATCTTCTCATTGCCTTAACTGGAGCAATACTGATAAATCTGCTGATTATGGTTTTGATTCCCTGGCTGTTCCGGGGCGGGAGCGGCTCAAGGGATTTACCTCCGCGACTCAAAGAACCGGTTTTTGTGGTCCCGGCCAAGCTTGAGCAGGAATTTGCACCATCGCAGCGGGAACCGGAACCCCAGCCGGAAGTTAAGCTTCCCAAACCGCTGCCGGAACCGATTCAGCCGGTCTTCTTAAAACCTGAGATCAATCCTGATATCAGCCAGTCCAGAATAAAACTCGACCCCCGCATTGAGAGCAACTTGCAGTTGCATCCCGACCCGGTGGCGACCAAGACCCCGGCCGTAAAAGTTTTGCAACGTGAATTTTATCGGGTCGGAGAGCTCGACAGCGAACCCGTGAGTCAGGGCCGGATGGAGCCGATTTATCCTTTCCGGGCCCGGCGCCGGGGGATCGAGGGCTCAGTCAAGATACGTTTTTTTGTTACTCGTGCGGGGCAGGTTACAGGACTTGAGATTATTAAGGCGGAACCGGTTGGATTTTTTGAGAAAGCGATCCGGCAGACAGTTTCCAACTGGCATTTTCAGCCGGGAATAGTTGATGGTGCAAAGGTCAAGACTCTGGTGGAGACGACGATTGTTTTCAAACTTGATCGTTAAATGGCAGTCGCTGCGAAAAGGAGAGGATTATTTAAAGCAGGGTTTACTGCTTATAATCCTGTCGGCATTACTCTCTTTTTCAGCTGGGGTTACATCAGCGGAAGATGCCGCATTTTATCAGAAGGGTTTGTCACCGGCGGCAACAAGCCTGCTTTTTACGGTACAGGAGTTAAGCCGGGCCGGAAAGTACAGGTCGGCGGTGCAGAAAATTGAGCAATTTAATCAGGGTCGTACCCGGGCTCTGCCGCCGCTTTTGGGCTTTGTCGCCGCCAATTTTAATTTTCAACTCGGAAACTACCATAAGTCGGTAAGTCTCTATCGTCAAGTCGTGGTCGCGGCCCCGGATTTTGGTCAGGCCTTTGAAAATTACGGCATGGCCCTGCTCCAGGTTGAAGATTATAAGGCGGCTTCCCGTATTTTTCTGCAGGCGGCGGAAAAGGTGCCCAAGAAGAGTGCCCAATTAAAATATAAAGCCGCGGTTGCCGCTCTTTACGCTGGTGATTATAAACGGGCTCGCACCCTCCTGGTTGCGCTGACCGCAACCCCGGCTGAGACTTTATCATCACCACCGGCGGCCTGGTTCAAAGCCTTGATTCAGGTTGACTGGCAGTTGTCGGATCCGCAAGCTGCGCTTTTGGTTGCCGAAAGACTGGTCGATCTCTATCCTGATGAAATTTCTCACTGGCGGTTATACGGTCAGGTGGCGGTGGCGGCCGGGGATTGGCGTAAAGCTCTTGTAGCATACAGGGTTTTGCAGGTAGAAGGGCATATTACCATTAAAGAGCGTAAACTTATGGCCGCAATCTATCAGCAGCTTGCTCTGTTTGCGGATGCCGCGGAGATTTTAACCAAGGTTTACATTGAGAAGGTACCAGCCGCGCAGGAGCTTAAACAGCTTGTGTCTCTTTATCGGCAGATTGGTCAAACCGAAAAAGCGCTTAAGACTTTAACTCGCCTCCAGAAACTTTATCCTGATCCAATGAATCTTTTTATGCGCGGTGAAATTCTTTACGCGGCCGGCCTCTACCGCGAGGCGGCTGAAATTTTTATGGCTCTGGATAAGATTTCTGAAGATGACGGTCGTCAATTCATCCTCGCCGGTTACTGTGCCTGGAATCTTGACGATTTTCCCGGTGCTGCCAGTTCCTGGCAGCAGGCCGCAAAATATCCGGCCTGGCAAAAACAGGCTCAGGAGCTTCTCCAAACCTTAAAGCCATGGCTGAAAAATAAGGATTCCTGATCTGAACCGGCCTGGGTTTGGCAGTGTGTGAAAAGTTTTCCGCAAAAAAGCCGGGTTGTCTATTTATGACATAGACGACCCGGCTTTTTAAATAGTACCATCAGTTTTCTGAGGCAGTTATTTACTCCGCAGCTTTTTTTACATCATGTTTAATATCATGAGCTGCTTCCTTGGTGGCAACCCCAGCATCATGGGCTGCCTCTTTGGTCGTGTCAGCGGCATTATGGATTGATTCTTTCACTTTTTCAGTGGTGGTTTTGGGTTTACTGTCACAGGCGGCCAGACTTAAAAGCAACAGGCTGATGATTACTATAGTCAGATTTTTTAACATGGTGGATCCTCCGTAACAAATACTGTAGTTTATGTATGAATCGTACACTTACGAGTTGAATGCTGGTTATTAACATGAAAAATACCTTATTACAATGGAAATATCTGCCTCTTTTCATGATTATAATCAAAACTGTTGCAAAAGAGTTCGTAATGGTGAGATCGTGATGAAAATCATTAGATTATTGGTGCTCCAGTTTTGTGAAAATTAGTTAGTATCTCGTCATTCAGGTGAAAAGTTGATCCATGTTTCTAATCTGGGTCAGGCCGGAAATTAGTGGTTGAATTTGTCGGGTGCGGGGTTTTCTGGCCGTGTCAAAATTCACCAGCAAAGGTAAACTTTGCTCAGCTGAACTCTGTCGGCTCTGCCTGTTTATCCGAAGTCAGTACGGTCCCATTTTTGGTGGTTGTATATTGAAACCGGGACAGGTGAAACATCTAACGGAACTAAAGTGCTTTTAGATTATAGGGAGTGTGGTGGAGCTCATGAGTTATCTAACTATGACATTAATAATATGGATGTACGACTGGTTAGAGTAAATGCTGACGGGCTATGCACAAATATCAGGTTCGCCAATCTTGATTATGCATTTATGAAATTAGCGGTGTCTCAGAGAAGATGGCATAGTCTATGCAAAAGATGGATTTCCAGAATAATAAATGGTTCAGGCATCAAGATTATAGAATAATATGAGAGCTCTGGTATGGAGCCGCATCTGGATATTTAAACTAAGGGGTAAAAAATGAGGTACGCAGAGACAGGGTTTAATTTAGAAATTGATCTAACCCGGGGGAATATTGAGAAGGTAGCAACTGACCCGAAAGAGACTGAGCTTTATCTGGGTGGGCTCGGAACCAACGCTAAAATATTGTGGGATCGGGTTCCGCCTGAAGTTGAACCTTTCTCTCCGGAAAATTTACTCATATTCGGGGCCGGTCTTTTATGCGGTACGCCGGCTACCGGTTGCAATCGCACCATTGTTACGACCATCTCTCCGCAGACTAAATTAATGGCATTTTCAATGATGGGGGGATTTTGGGCTCCGGAATTAAAATATGCCGGTTATGACAAAGTGATCCTGCGCGGCAAGTCACCCGATCTGGTTTATCTGTGGATTCACAATGATAAAGTCGAAATTCGGGACGCTTCTCACTTGAAAGGTAAAGGCTCGATTGAAACAGCCGATATTCTGCTCAAAGAGTTGAATGAGCCCAAAGCCCAGGTCGCGGCTATCGGTCTCGCCGGTGAAAACCGGGTTTTTTATGCTTCAATTGAGCAAGGCCGTTCAAGTGCCAGCCGTGGTGGTATCGGGGCAGTAATGGGTGACAAAGGGGTTAAGGCGATTGTGGTTCGCGGAACCAAGGATATCAATATCGCCGAGCCTGAGGAGTATATAGCTCTTTGTAATGAAGTGTTGGAATATATAAAGATTCGTGAAGATAATCCGATTCCGGGGGTGATGCCGATTCTGGCTGGTCTGGGATCTCCGCAAGAGATGAAAGTCCATGATGAGAAATGGCACACCGAAAATTTCATGTGGGGAAATTCGCGGACGCGGATAAAAGATTTTTGGAACGATGAGGTCGAAAAAGAGTGGACCGAGACCTTGGAAAATGCCCGGACCCGGTTAATTAGTTGCTTTAACTGTCCGATGAAATGCGGGGCCACAATTACGATGCCGGGGCTGCCGACCTACATGATGAAATGCTTCACTAAACTTACGTATACGTTTGGCGCTTTCTCGGATCTTGACTTTGGTCTGCGCATAGCGCAACAGGCGACGGAATACGGTGTCGATGGTTTCTCAGCGCCTCAGGTTATGGCCTTTGCCCTCGAACTTTACAAAGACGGGATTTTGACGGATGCCGACTTTCCCGGAATGCCGGAGGACAGTGAAGGTCGATTTTATTGGCTGCTTGATAAGATTGTGCGGCGCGAAGGGATTGGTGATATCCTGGCCGATGGTACTTACTGGGCCGCCCAGAAGATTGGTAAGGGAGCCGAAGCCTATGCCCATAACAATATTAAAAAAATTGAACAGCTGCCGTTAAAGCTGTCGATGCTCAATCCCATCTATTTCCTGATGTATGCAACTGGTGAAAAGATCAATATCACCCAGATCGAAGGGCAATTTCCGCAAGCGCCATTTCCCAAGCGGGAACATCGGGAGAAATTTGTTGAAGATTGGATTCAGGTTCCGGATGATAAGTTTAAGCAATATTTTCTTGACTGGGAAATTCGTGGAGAAAACTCAATACCTTATTATCCTACGGTTGAAATGACTTGTGATATTGTCGACTGGCAGGAGATGATGCACTATATTGATGATGCTCTCGGCCAGTGTGCCGGTTTATCATCGTTTCCTTTAAAACCACCGTATCATATCCATAACTATCCGAAATTTATTTCGGCCGGGGCCGGCATCGATATGGATGAAGAGAAACTGACTAAAGCGGCCAAGCGTTACCGGACTTTAGTTCGGGCCATCAATATAAGAAGAGGCATGCGCCGAATTGATGAGGCACCGCCGCAAGATCATTGGAAGAAAAGATTTCCCGAACTTGAAGAGCAGCT